>NZ_BDUF01000049.1:0-6229 GCF_002335525.1 Effusibacillus lacus | reverse complement strand
TCTGCCGTGGTTGTGGTCGCCACCATCCGCGCTTTGAAACTTCACGGAGGCGCAGGCAAAGACCGGTTGAACGAAGAAAATAAGGAAGCCCTCTCCAAGGGGTTCCGCAACCTGGAAAAACATCTGGACACCGTTTCCAAGTTTGGCCTTCCTTACGTCGTGGCCTTGAACCGGTTTCAATCGGACCTGGACTTGGAGGTTCAGCTCTTTGGCAGGCTGTGCACCGATAGAAACATCCCCTTTGCAGAAACGGATGTATGGCGGCAAGGCGGAGAGGGAGCCGTGGAGTTGGCGAATAAAGTGGTCCAATTGGCGGAATCCGGCGGAAAGTTCGAACTCTTGTATGATCAAACGCTGCCGATTGATGAAAAAATTGAGATTATCGCCAGGGAAGTATATGGAGCCGATGGGGTTCAATTCACGCCGGAAGCCCGGAAACAAATTGCAATCTGCGTTCAGCACGGATGGGATCAGCTTCCCATATGCGTTGCCAAGACCCAATATTCCCTGTCGGATAATCCGCAGCTGATCGGCAGGCCTCATAGCTTCACCATCACGGTCAGGGAGATCCGGCCGAAGCTGGGGGCCGGTTTTCTGGTTGCCCTTACGGGGGATATTCTGACAATGCCGGGACTGCCCAAGCGGCCGGCCGCGCTGAATATGGATATTGATCCTTACGGCAACATCACGGGACTGTTTTAAATTGCAGTCCCTTTTTTCTTGGGCATCCGGGCGGGGATGCGCATACGATGTATCACCGAGAACCGGAAGGGGGAGAAACGATGCAACCCGTCAGAGTTACGGTTGATGCCCGAGATTGGATGTCTGCGCTGGAGGACATTACTCTGCGCGCACCGTCATTTCCTCCGGATCGATCAGTCATGCTTCGGATTGACTCAAAGAACGGGAACCTATTGCTGCTGGACGCTGATTCCGACAGCTTCTTTAAAGTCAGTATGCCTGCCATCGTCGACAAGTCTGGTTCAAAGATGATCTTCTGCCGGGTTCAGGTTCGGAAGCTGCAAACCTTGTCTTCTCTTGTTTCGACCGGAGAAGGGGAGTTGCTCCTCACCTGCCGATCTGCCACCCTGACTTTCCAGCTTGGGACCAAGCATTGTCACGTTCCAAACTTTTTGCTGAAGGAACCCGGCGTAAAAGACTGTGATCATTTTTTTGCCGACACCGGCTTTTCCCTCCCCGAAGGCGGAGCCCATTTTTATATTCCGGATTCGACCCGGTTGCTGCAGGCCATTAAGCCGGGTAAGGGTTCTCCCATAAGGCTGCGAATGGAAGCAGGATTGGTAAATGTAAACGGTTTAGAGATCCCTTGTATCAGCGGGAAGAACGCGGATTGCCTGTTGCCGGGAGAGATCCTTTTTGCCCGGCTCTCCCAACTGCCGGAAAGTGTGTCCTTGAACGTGGTTGCCGGTGAGCGGTGGGTCGTTTTTTCAAGTGTGAAAGATTCAGTTCAGCGGACTGTTTGTATCCGACCTTACCCCCGTACTTCGTTGTACCTGCCAAAACAGGACCCCGGAAGGGGAAATGGACAACTGTTATGGACAAATCCCGATTTGTCGAAGGAACGTGAGGCAAAAACCCAGAAGAACCAACCACCGGACGGGGAGGAGCAGCCACAGCCATCTATGACCATTGATAACAACGAGGATCCATTCGATCATGCGCTGCCCGATCTGCCGCCTTTGGTTGATGAGGAATCCAACTTTCCCGGAACAGGGTTGTTGATGCTGGAACAACTCCCCGGATTGGAAACCGTCAAGAAACAAATCCGGGAGATTGTGCAGTTTGCCGCTTTTGAGAAAAAGCGGGCCGGGATGCTGGGGACAACGGTCAAACCCTTGACGCTTCACATGAGTTTCCTGGGCAATCCGGGAACGGGAAAAACAATGGTCGCTCGCTTGCTGGGGAGGATTTACAAAGAGGCGGGCCTTCTGGCCAAAGGGCATGTGGTTGAGGTTGACAGGCAAACACTGGTAGGCGCATACATGGGGCATACGGAAGCGAATCTCGTTAAATATGTGAAACGTGCTCTTGGCGGAATTCTCTTTATCGACGAAGCCTATGCCCTGTACAAAAAAGACTCCAGCAAAGACTTCGGAATGAATGTCATCCACGGTTTGGTCAAAATCATGGAGGACTATCGGGATCAACTGGTGGTCATAGCAGCCGGTTACAGAAAAGAGATGGCGGAGTTGATCGACTCCAATCCGGGACTCAGGGAACGCATCCCGTTTCATGTTGATTTTCCCGATTACTCTGGGGAAGAATTGCTCCAGATTGCGGAATATATGGCCTTGCAGGATCAATATAAACTGTCCGATGACGCCAAAGAGGCTTTGCTTCGACTAGTCCAGCGTGAAAAGCTTGACGAGACATTCGGCAACGCCCGTACGGTTCGCAATCTGTTGGACAAGGCAAAAATTCGTCATGCGGCAAGGGCAACGGAAGACCCCCGGATGGAAAGCGCGTTTACCACATTGGAAGCGGCCGATTTTTCCGATGATCCTCATGCGGTTGACCAGGACCTGGACGATGCTTTGGGAGAATTGGAGCAATTGGTGGGGTTGGAACAGGTAAAACGGTTGGTGAAACAGATTGTGGATGTACTGAATCTGGAGAAAAACCGGGCCCAGTTCGGTTTAAACGATGAACCGGTCACCTTTCACATGGCTTTCACCGGGAATCCCGGCACAGGGAAGACAACTGTAGCCCGCATACTTGGCAGGATCTTCAAGGTGATGGGGCTTCTCCCGCGCGGGCACTTTGTGGAGGCGAGCCGAAAAGATCTGGTGTCCGGCTATGTCGGCCAGACAGCCCTCAAGACGGCTGAAAAGGTGAAAGAAGCTCTGGGCGGAGTGTTGTTCATCGATGAGGCTTACGCACTGAACGGTCGCGGACGGGAAGACTTCGGGAAAGAGGCGATCGCCACCCTGATCAAGGAAATGGAAGACAGGAAAGGGTTGCTGACTGTTATATTGGCCGGTTACACGAAGGAGATGGAGGGGCTCTTCCAACTGAATCCCGGGTTGAGAAGCAGGGTTCGCTTTTTCATTCATTTTCCGGATTACACCCCCGGGGAACTGGTGGAGATCGTCAGGCAAAAAGCGGCTGCTTCCCGGTACCGGTTGTCGGAAGCGGCGGAAGAGAAAATTTGGAACCGTTTCCTGCAGGAGTGGTTTAAAGCGGGGAGCGACTTCGGCAACGGGCGCCTGGCGGAGAAGGTGTTTGAGCAAGCGAAATTGCGGATGTCGGAGAGAATTGCACGGTTAGAGGGGGAACTGAGCGAAGAACGGCTGTCTCTCATAACCGAAGAAGACATAGCAGCAGAGTAGGGCGTCTGCGTATAAGGCGGACGTCTTTTTTCTTACCCGCCAAAGATGGGAGTATGGCATAATGGAGGTAAATTGTTACATTTCACATCCGGGAGCGAACATGAATGGGGAAGAATGCGGAGCTGACAAGCAGTCTGCGTACATATGCAGTGGATCCCGCCAAACACGGGGAACTGGAAACTATGTTTATCGAGGATTCCAGGTTGCCTGGCCCGAGGACCAATCTCCAGCTGGCATCCGCCTTTGCCGACTGTTTTGAGAAACTGATTATGAATGATGCGTCATGGTTCTTGCTGCAAAGGTGGGCGAACATCCCGGCAGAGGAAGCTCCGGCTAATGATCCGCGGGAATTCTTGCCGTTTTGCGCCGTTCAAGCGCTGGCCGAATATTACGGTTCCGCCAATGAGAAAAGACGGGAAGTCATCATTCTTGCAATACGAAATGCGATGAACGACAGCCGGTGGAGAATGCGTGAGGCTGCCGCCATCGGATTTCAAAGAATGGGCGAGAAGGATTTCGGCATACTGAAAACTCTGTTTTCGGGATGGTTGAAAGAGGCAAATCTTCTGGAAAGAAGGGGGATTGTGGCGGCACTGGCACACCCTCCCCTGTTAAAGGACAAGCAGAATGTGGCTTATTGCCTGGAAGTAACGGAACAAATCCTGAATGACCTTCTGGCGGTCGATCCGATTGTTCGCAAGATGGAAGAGTTTCGTGTGTTGTCCAAGGGATTGGAGTTTGCCATCAGCGTATTCGTGGCAAGTGATCCGGAGACAGGCTTCGCATTGCTGAGAAAGTATGCTTTGAAAGATGACAAAGACATGAAACGAATCATCAGATCCAATCTGGGAAAAGCCCGCCTCACCAAGAAGTACGGGGAGCAGGTGGAAGAGGTATGGGAAATCCTATAACCATTTCCCAAAAAAAGATCACAATTGTGGTACCAGGCCTGGAGAAAAAACCGGGTCTTTTTTGTTTTATATATCGAACAAGTTGTCGAAAAATTTGTCGATGTTCGAGAAAATAGTGTATACCAGACAAGCATAGCTCAATATACTGACCTTGTGTTTCGTTTTAACGAACCAATCTTATTAAGGAGGCAGTATTGAATGAAAAAGAAACTGATTGGCACAGCAGTGGTCATGAGCATGTCCGTTACCGGATTGTTCAGCGGAATAACTTCAGCCGCTTGGCAATCAAGCAACGTCAGCGTGAATTTCGGAAAACTTCAAGGGGCAGAAGGGTGGTTGATTTTCCAGGATCAATCCTCATCCGGATCTGCAAACCAGATCCAGAATGCAATTAATTCCAACCGTTCCAGTCAAGTTCAGGATGTATCCCGTGAAACCGGGCTGTTGCAGCTGGGTGCTGGAGCACTTGTTGGACAAAACCAATCTGCCTACGGAGATTATTTGCAGATCCAAAACTTGACTGGCAAACGCAATCACCAGTTCCAATCTGCTGATGACGAGGCGGCTCAAGTACAGATCGCAGAGGGCATTTTCCTGTTGCAAAACCAGGATTCTTCTGATGCTACCTTCCAGCTTCAGGATGTTGCAGGGAAGAAGAATTACCAGGAGCAAGCTTCCGAAAACGGGTCAGGACAGGGACAATTAAGCTTCGGAATCTTCAATTTCCAGGATCAGGATTCCGACAACAGCAATGCCCAAGTGCAATTTGCCGAGGGTAAGAAAAACGATCAGTACCAATACGCTTCGAACGGTTCGCTGCAATTGCAAGGGGCGTTGGGAGAATTTAATTTCCAGGAGCAGGATTCCGATAATGACAACACGCAGGTGCAGCTTGCAAGCGGTAAGAAAAATTACCAGGAACAGGGTACAGCCAACGGGACATTCCAGGGACAACTCGGACTGTCCGGCGCTGAACAATCCCAAACTTCAGGCAACACCAATACACAGATTCAGGATGCGGCAGGCAAATGGAATGAACAAAGCCAAGGTTCCGGCAACCTGACCGGGCAGCTTCAAATCGGTTATGGCAGCGGACAGGATCAAGACTCCTTTAACGAAACCTGGCAGGATCAGACTGCGGATGGCAATGGGAACCGGCAAGGACAAGAATCCGGCAATCTGACAGGACAACTGCAAGCGGGCGAGTATTCTGACCAGTATCAAGATTCCGGCAACAGCGCCGGCCAAACCCAATCTGCTTACGGCAGGAACAATGGCCAGTGGCAATCCTCCGGCAATGCGACCGGGCAAGTTCAACTGGGTGCCGATTCCTGGCAGGAGCAAGACTCCAGCAATGATACTTCCCAAGACCAATCGGCAAATGGCGATGGCAATGAACAATCGCAGGAATCCGGCAATTCCACTGCACAGGCGGCAACCGGAAGCGGCTATAACGATCAATCCCAAACTTCCAACAACAGCACCTCGCAAGATGCGGAAGCATGTGGAGATGACAACACCCAAAACCAAAGCGCATCCAACACGACTGTGCAATTGTCCGATGCAGAAGGGGACGACAACGAGCAAACCCAATCTTCGAACAATAACACCAGTCAGGAATCGACAGCCGTTGGATCGGGCAATCACCAAGATCAAAGCACCGAGAACAGCATTACCCAGGTTCAATCGGCATCCGGAAGCGAAAATTCCCAAGGTCAAAGCGCATCCACCAATACTACACAAAGACAATTTTCCTTTGGTTCGGGTGTCTCCCAAAATCAAAGCTCCGGCATGACTGTGAACCAGAGCCAATCTGCCGACGCTACGGATTCGACTCCCGGAGGAGAATAGTAATCTTTGAAAAAGACTTGCCCATTTAGGAGCTATTCCTGTAATGAATTAAATTGTGGTTTGCAAAAGAAAGAGCGCCTCCTGTATGCTGGGTCTCGGAATGGAGCACATTCACTG
>NZ_BDUF01000048.1 GCF_002335525.1 Effusibacillus lacus | reverse complement strand
TCAAAACCAAATCGTGTAGGTAAGCCTCAAACCCTCGATTGCGGGTTCTCATATTGTCACTTTCGTGACTCCTTAGAAAGGAGGTGATCCAGCCGCACCTTCCGATACGGCTACCTTGTTACGACTTCACCCCAATCATCGATCCCACCTTCGGCGGCTGGCTCCTTACGGTTACCCCACCGACTTCGGGTGTTACCAACTCTCGTGGTGTGACGGGCGGTGTGTACAAGGCCCGGGAACGTATTCACCGCGGCATGCTGATCCGCGATTACTAGCAATTCCGGCTTCATGCAGGCGAGTTGCAGCCTGCAATCCGAACTACGAACGGTTTTCAGGGTTTGGCTCCACCTCGCGGTCTCGCATCCCGTTGTTCCGCCCATTGTAGCACGTGTGTAGCCCAAGACATAAGGGGCATGATGATTTGACGTCATCCCCGCCTTCCTCCGGTTTGTCACCGGCAGTCAACTGTGAGTGCCCATCTCCATGCTGGCAACACAGTTCAAGGGTTGCGCTCGTTGCGGGACTTAACCCAACATCTCACGACACGAGCTGACGACAACCATGCACCACCTGTCTCCGCTGC
>NZ_BDUF01000047.1 GCF_002335525.1 Effusibacillus lacus | reverse complement strand
GGCTGGATCACCTCCTTTCTAAGGAGTCACGAAAGTGACAATATGAGAACCCGCAATCGAGGGTTTGAGGCTTACCTACACGATTTGGTTTTGAAGGAACGACGCCTTCGCAAGAAGGAATGAGTTTCTTCGAGTGGCAAGATCTGATTCTTGCGGCCGCTCTTGCGGACGTGATAAGATGATCTTCCGCTTGATTTTGCTCTTTGAAAACTGGATAGCGAATATGAGAAACACGAATTTGCGAGGTAACTGC
>NZ_BDUF01000046.1:47785-58791 GCF_002335525.1 Effusibacillus lacus | reverse complement strand
CTTTGTTCCCCTGCAGCAGGATCTGGATTCCGGCTTCATCCAACCGCTTGATGTCACGGTAGATACTCCGTACGGATGTACCGCACAGTTCCGCTAAAGCGGGCGCGGTAATCCCCGGTCGTTGCTGGATTGTCGTAAGTATAAAAAACAGCCGTTCCACCAAATCCATACAATCACCCCAAAATTACCTTGTTGATTCAATTTTATCTGAATTCACTTATCTTTTCATTCATTTTTAAATTCTAAATCCCCATAAAAAAGAAGCTCTCCATTGACATGGAAAGCCCCTGCTATCCAATAGGACCCATTTTTGCTTCATCTTCAATCATATGAAAGACCCCCCTAAACTTCTTTCCAAGGATGAAATGGAAAAAATATTATTGGAGGTCCTTCTCCCCCTACTTCCAAAATAACTTCAAGTTGGTTCACTGGTAATTCCCCCTTGATAAATCAAATCAACTTTTTGGTCCCCGATCTTGCCACAACGTAAACACCTGATTCCCTGAAACATCTGATTTATATGGAGGAATGTTTTCAGAAATGGTCGAGGAATATACGTCTACCACTCAATTCAATCTCTTAAACACACGACAATAAAGCAATCTCTCTAATGAATTTAGTAAACTCTTTATTATATATATCAAAACCATCCAGATCCTGTTCGTATATAACGATTTCGACAGTATGGAACAACTGGCTCTTTGTTAGGGTTCTTATTCCACTAATCTTTTGACCAACTTTCTTAATAGGTAGACCAAGGCGGTTGGAAATTTCGATATCTGTAAAAGAGTTAACAGGATAATCCAGGTCAATCTCCAGTCTGTTCGAGTGAAAATGAACATGTCCCCATTGCTGTTTTGGAGATTTTTTATTTTGGCTCCATCGTACATACTTTTTTGCACGTAGTGTATAACCGTCATGAACTTTGTTCTTGTAACAAATTGAAAGTTGGTTCACAAATTCGCAGAATTGCTCTCCCTTTTCCTGTATAATACTCAAACGAATTCCCCCTATTTGTATTAACGACCCGTTACAGCTGAAAGCAATACCGGGCCTATTTGTCCTTTACATCCTCTCCAGGACAATCCCGTTGCGGGCAGCCAGCTGGGCAGGTGCCATTATGCGGTCCGGGTTGTCATGGTTCCCTGCAATAATGACCAGTCCCCTGGTGCCGTTGGCCGACAAGCGAACCATGGCCTCATAAAAAAGTTCCTCTGCAGCAGCACTCGGGTTTGAAGTTTGGTAAACGTCTCCCGCCATGAGCACCAGGTCCACTTTTTCCTGTTCGCAGATGTCACAAAGCTCCTCTACAAACTGCTTCTGTTCTTCGTACCGGTCCCGGCCCTCCAGCGTTTTTCCAAAGTGCCAGTCTGCGGTGTTCAGGATTCTCGTTTCGAATCACCCTTTTTGGAATAGTTTGGGCGGCCCCCCAGCTGCCCATATTGCAAATCTATCGATAGATGTTACAGATTCTGTCAGCGAACGGATGTTTTCGGACGATTGTGAGGGTCCACTCATTCGGTCTGCAAAAATATTTGCAGCGACTCTTTACTGCAAGAACAAACGTTCCTGTTTATACCAAAATATGCTATACTTTACCTTGTACAATAGAATCGGCTTTCAAGGGTGGTCGGCTAATCCCCGGAGAGGGGGTGATGCCCGTGAGGTATATCAAGCATTATCCTTGATGATCATGTTCGCCATGTTCGTCTTGGCTCTGCTTACCTTCCTCAAAAAGAAATAGACCGCCCTTGGCATAGGTTTGCGGTCTATTTCAGTAGGCCTGACTTAGTAGCCGATCACCCTTTAGGGCAATCTATTGTACGGACCGTAGATGTAGCAGCATCTACGGTCTTTTTAGCGTATGCACAATCTGGAATTTCTTATTCCTATCTTTGCAAAAAAATGTGGAGAAGTCAAGTCAATCCAATCCCGGAACATCCAAAGTTTCCGCCAACTTCCGTAATTCGTCCAAAACATTGTCGCTATAGTAAAGAAAAATTGGAAAGCGGTATGGAATAAGACAACGGTTGTTCACATTCAGCAAAAAACCGGCGGATAACCGCCGGCTTATTGTTATATTTGTTATGCCGATTCGTTGGCCGGTTGCGGCGCTCTTTTGCCGAATGTAATGAAATACAATAGTCCGGTCGCTAACACAATCAAGCATAATATTAGAATGAGATTGCCGTACATAAATGCACGAGCGTCCGTGAGAACAGGATGGAACCGGAAGGCGAACAACTCTTGTTCCATAGCTTTGGCGACCAAAGCCGTCACAACCGCCCCGGAAATCGTCGAAATCATATTGAAAAATCCCATACCGACGCCGATTTGGTGTCCGGGAAGTATTTGCGTCACGCTTTCCGCCAATGCAGTCTGCATGAAGGAAAATCCGATGTACATCATAATCAGGGCGATGCCGATGTACCACACCCAGAGTCCGATCGAAGAAGATTGCAGCAGAAGGCTGACCGCGAGCAAAGCCAGCCCCAGATAGATCACGAAATGGCTTCCTCTTTTCACCGTCAAATTGCCGGCAATCTTTCCGAATATGACGGCACTGAATGCTCCCGGAAACATAATAAGCCCGATTTGCTCCGTGTTCAGGCCGTACATTTTACTTAACATGAGCGGGAGAACGAACATTATGGACATGACGGTGCCAAATATAAGGAAGCCGATGATAATCCCGCTGCGGTATAGCGAATTTACGAAAAGAGCGGGATCTACGAACGGCTCCCTCGCGCGGCGGATATGAACGATAAACAGGACAAGCGCCAATAAAGCGACAGGCAAATAAAACCAGTTTTCCTCCGTCGTAAACATGACCAGCATCGACACTACAATGCCCAGCAGCGCCGTTCCGACAATATCCAATCTCCCGTCTCTGCGTTGCTCCTTGGGCAAATACTTCTGGAAAAAAGGAATTGCCGCAAGTATCGGCAGCGGAACGAGAAACAAATACGACCAATGAAACGATGCGAAATAACCGCCAAGCACCGGACCGATTCCGACCGCGAAAGATACGGTCGACGTGATGATGCCGAACATTTTGCCGCGCTCTTCCGCCGAGAAAAATCTGGCCACCATGACAAACACGAGCGCCGGGATGGCGGCGCAGCCTGCTCCTTGAAAAGCTCTGGCTATAATGACGCCGGGAAACCAATTTTGCAATACAAATCCCAGCACGGACCCAAAGCTGTAAAGGACGATTCCGATTATGATCAGTGTTTTAACGCTGAAAATATCGGAAAGCTTTCCGAAAACGGGCATTCCCAAGCCAATGAGAATAAAGAAGATTGTAACTACCCAGCTTACGCCGGATTCATCCAACCCGAACTGATCGGCAATGCTCGGAGTGGATACGTTGAATACCGATTCGTTCAGCACGGCAAAGAAGAGGACGTAGTAGATCCACAGCACGCTTTTCTTAATGTCCGATGTTTCCGCTGCAGTATTGGAATTTCTCTCCGCATCTAACATTTCTCTATTCTTCCTTTCATTCTAAGGGCAAGCCCCGAATTACCGTTGAAAATCAACAGCCTTATATATAGTAACATTCCGCATCCGCAGTCGTTTCTTTTCGATTGCTATTTTACACAACCTTATTCAAATACGATTTCATCAATAGCGGAATCGAAATCAGAATCGGAGGATCGTCCAACCGGGGGGCGCGAAGTACAACCCGGAGATTGTGCGGCTTGGATGACAATGGTTCGTCTACGATCGGTTCTTCGATTTTGGCCCGCAGCGTTGAGTGCGGCAGCAAGAAATCCATCGCCTGCATACCCCAGGACACGGATGTGGCCATCAGGTAGTAGGTTCCCGGTTTTACGCCCGAAAAACAAAAAGTTCCCGGCGTCGGCACAAGCGTTCCATAGAGGGGGAGTCCTTCGGGGATCGGTTTTCCAAACAAACCGACCAATGCGAATCCGTCAAATGCCGTGTCGGCTTGCACGGTACCTTGAATTGTGCCGTGTTGACTGGTATAGATAAACGTCGTAATCCAACTGTCGAGCTTTCGCAAAGACCGGAAATAGCTGTCCGCAAGCGGCGGTGAATCACGGAATTGGGACGGCGTGACGCCTACCCGCTCGGTGAATCGGGTCGTGAAAGTACCCAAGCTTTGTTGTCCGATTTCCAAAGCGATATCGCGAATGCTCAGATTCGAGCGCAGCAACAGATCTTTCGCTTTCTGCAGACGAAGCGACGAAATATAATACAATGGCGGAAGGCCTACCCGTTCCTTAAAGATTCGCGCGAAATGGTAAGGGCTGTAGGAAGCAAGGCTGGCTAAGCGGTTCATAAATATGATCCTGAATATATACAAGCAATTCGTCTATTTCAGAATACCGGTCATTCATTACAATCACGCCTGATGAAGCTTGTTTTTCCACTGATGCTTTCCTCCTTCTTCGCACCGTTTCCAAGTGCTTCTGCAATCAATCGGGAACAACTGTTCTGACTATGCACTTACCTCAGGACATCGGATGGGGCGACGCCAAAACACATGCATTCAACAGCCGATCAAAGATTTCGTTCGGATTCAAGCGTCGGTTAAACCGGAAGCAGAACTCGTCAAAGTACTCCTGAAGATGCTTAGGCCCCAAGCCATGATATGTCCCCTGAATGTACGCTTTTACATTGCCAATGATGTTGTGCAGCGTCTTTAGAAATTATTTGATTCGGAAGACAAAGAGGACAGCCCGGATGGCTGTCTTCAACCGATCTTCAATCCTTCTTTGACAACAAAAGATACACAAGGAATTCTCTCCGAATGCAGGGTATCTTCCGCTTCAAATACATTCGCCAGTTCGTAAGGCTCACCCGATCGGATGTCTAATCCGATCAAACCATTAATATCGGAATGCTCGTCTAGTAGGCCAAAATCAATATAACAATCATTCTGGCAAAAAATATCAATCCACTTATTTTCCACGTAAACCTCATTGTTGTCTTCATATGACTTCAATTCCTCTAAAAGCACCCATTGCTCCGGATATAATTTGCGAACTTCTGACCATTGCATATCCAGAACTCTCCTTTCCAGAAGTATACGCACATTCCCTTCGACTCCCAACCAACGAAGCGACAAAAGGGCGTAAGTCTTGCTGACCCGTCTGGCTTCTTCGCTTCTGGACAGACAGCGAGAAGCCTCCCTGTTCTTACAGATCATTAAGCCTTTCTTCAAGGATTTCCCGGTCCATTTGATCACAAAACCGAAGACCCCGGCGATAAATTTCCTCAGCTTTTTCTTTGTTGCAGAGTTCCGGCAGTGAGTAGAGGTTAGTGTACACGTCTCCCCACCCTACATATCCCCAAACCCATGTGGGATGCTCTTCTGTCAAGGTCCGGAACAAGACTTCTCCTTTCTCATGGTTGCCTGAGAAGAAGTGCGCCTCCGCAATTGATCTGCGGATGTTCAACAGATTATGGAGATCGGACTCGGGCAATGTCCGCAGGATATCTTCATATATGGTGATCAGAGAGGCAAAAGATCCATCTCTGTTGTCCCTGTTTGCACGGCATTCCGCAACAAAATCGCCTTCAAAATCAAAAAACACGCTTTCCACATCATAAAACCAGTCAAACCGATCCCGAAGTTCATCGAAGGAACGAATGCCATAAGGCAGAATGACTTTTTCTTTCAACGCTGTCCAAATCCGTTCGAATTGGGGCATCTTGGGTTCATCCGATTCGGACTCCACCATTTTCCCCATCAAGTCATCAATCATAAAGGCGCCAAAGTGATCGGGTGCCCAACGCCGCCACAATTCACGTATTGCCAGGCGGGGGAAGTCTTCGTCAAATCCTCTGATGCGATAAGCATATCTTTGTTGCCAGCGATCAAGCACGGGATCAATATCTTCCTGATCGGATATATCCTGCAGGAACTGCTCCTTGGTCATTGGGATCTGCAAGCTGCAAAACTTGTCCAGAATTTCCTGATCACTCATTCGCTTCAATTTATCTGGGGTCCACATTGCGGCCATCATTTTATCGAGTTGATTCATGCTTCTCCAAAAATCTTTTTCATCTAGGAACTCTTCATCATTCCCCCGAAATAATTCCGCAATTCCCCTTGGGGACGGGGCCGGAACCGCTACCGGTTTGTCATACTTTGGAATACAGCATTTTTTGTATTTTTTGCCGCTGCCACAGGGACAAGGATCATTTCTGCCGATTTTCATTTTTTCACATCTCCAATCCATTCTTTCAGCAAAAGTTCTTGGTCCACCACTTTCTTGCACAGGTTTACTCAATCGCGGTTCTTCCAACACTTTGTCCGCAAGTGATCGTTCATAGTTTTCCAAGTGTCATAGTAAACCCAGACCACCATTACTTCACTCCCTAATGCAATACCATAAGGGAGAAAAGTTACTTGTTTCGGCCTAAATACTTTTCTACTAACTCTTTCGCTTTCTCTACACCTTGCTCAGTAAGATAAACCGACTTGGCTTTGTGGCTGCCGGTGATCAGATTCTCGTCAGTCAACTCGTTCAGCACGTCGAAATCATACCCTTTCCAACTTCTGTGAAACTTGCCGAAAGGTTCGTCTTCTTCCCAGGAAGTCAGATATAGCAACAGTAGGGTCAGTTCCTTGATCGCTTGTTCAACGGTCATATTGTTACTCATGATAAACCTCCGCTGCAATTTCTTTTCTGGTCGAAATTTCTTCCAACAATTCGATATACTCCGGATTCGCTGCCACAATCATTTCCCTAATGTTGGCTGTGTGTTCACTAAGGGCAGGCACCGTATAATTCCACTCATCCTTGTCCACGGGCATCTTTGGACTCTTCTTCCTATCTTTCAAAATAAAGATGGTAGTGATTCTTGCAGCCCGGATTCAACTGGGAACCGCAGTATGGACAAACCGAATCACATGCAAGGTATTGGTTAATGGTTAACTCCGTGCCACAAGCACCGCACAGAATCGCCTTCCGGTCAAATTGTTCCGTACTCCAGGTGGCTGCGGGATGACCGGCAACTGCCTGATGGCACTGGTAACAGGGATAATAAGTATCACAACAAGGAAATCGAATGGCTATGATATCCCTGTCCGAGGCGTAATGTCCACAGCGGGTTTGGGAATCGACCTGTACTCCGTACACCTCCACGCCATGAATTCGGGCCGGAAGCGGAACAAGTCCATGTCCAGCACGAATCCGACGAACCCCTTCCTCACAATAGCCCAGCGATCTCCAGGAACAAGTGAAGCACCACTCAGCAATTTCTTCCGGGTTTACAAGACGTGCAATTCTGCTTTGGATCTCTCCCCATGTCAGCTCCTCTCCGATTTCCAAACCCAGTCGCTGCAGAATCCGTTGATCCCTTGTTCCGACATGTTCGTCGTCACAATGATAAACTTGATCGTCGGGAAAACAGGCACACAGATCATCGGGCCCCTGCACAATGCAAACTTCGGTTTCCGGATCTTTAAGCAGTCGGTCATGAACGGAGGACATGTTTCTTGCAAATTGTTCAGAATACCCGATTCCTCTATACCCCAAAAGACACAGCAAATGGTGCCCGCGCAAATGGATAGCCACCGGAACTCACCTTTCATCAGTCATTCTCGCATTCTATTGTGATTGCCCGCTGCTCCAAAAGGATATCGCTGAATGTCCAGTCTCTTGCCAACTCCTTCTGCAACTGTTGAATCAGACCAAATTTCTCATCCAATACTGAAATTAACTCATCAGCACGGTTTTTGGCGAGTTGAATCCAACCACTCGTCCCCAGATAAAGGCGCAACTGGTTTTTTAACTGCTCCTGCCCTAATCCGGCACAAGTGGCGATGACAGGCACAGCATCGGGCTGGCTTTCTACAAAGCGGGCTATACTTTCTTTCGTTACTTTTTGCAGATCTTGCAAACCCTCCACAATCTGAGCCACTCTTTGTTGCATTTCAGGGTCCTGGCGTGGAGCGATTGTATCCAAATTGCTTAAAGAAGTAAGAAAGCTTTGGAAGTTGTTTTGCATACCCTTCGATCACCTGGCCACGAAGATATATTCGTTTACTTGACGTCTTTTGGCTGTTTCATGTGTACCAAACGAATAGGTATGTGGTACGGAATAAACCTCCACATCCCCTTTGACCTCGCGAAGCAGGTCGTAAATTTCTTTTTCTCCGGGAACAGAGTTTGAACTATAAGACAATACAATTATGCTGTTTTCAAATTTCCTGAATAATTTACTTAGCGCTTCACGTATGGTTCGTTTATAGGCAAACGGTGTGTATCGCTTCTCAATTTTCTTTGTCTTTGTGTTCTCCATGATCTTGACATCTCGCCAGTAGCGCGATAATCCCTCGAGAAAATGATATCTCTTGATATAATCTGCATCATCCTTGGGCGGCGCGTAGGGAGGATCAAAGTAAACCAGATCAAAACCCGATGGATCAATGGAAAAGATATCTTCGCACATGACCGAATTTATTTTGCCATTGTCAAAAACCGCATTGTTATACTCTTCCACGGCTTTTACAAACAACTCACGAAGTGGCAGGTGCATATTCTTTCTTCCATCATCATAACGCAAGTCTGTAATGGTAAATACTCCCCGTGGTTGCTTTCTGGCAGCGGCTAAACACAAGGCAGACAGCGCGATTTCCCGTTTGTATAAAGGGAGATCTTCTATATGGGACCAAACGGAATCCAGAAATTGATGATCCTCAAGGGGAAAATAAAGATTTTGAAACGTCGTTTGAATAAAGTTGCGTCCGTCCTTGTTTGGAGATAACAACAATTCCATGTCCTCTTGCGACAAGGTAACGCCTGGGTTTTCAACAATGGCTTTAGCGATGGTGGAGGAAAAATGCAAAAAATCATTGGCTGTTACCTGTTTGCCCATCTCTTTCAACGAGTAGGCTACAACCCCGCTTTCGGAAAAAGCGTCAAGAGCGGTTTCAAAGCGAATGTTTGAAAGAACAGAAGACAAGTAAGGGATCATCTTATATTTTGAACCCATATACCTCAGACGGGGAAAAGCGGCTGTTCTCGGCAGGTTTTGCTCTGTGAAGGTTGTGAACTGAGGATCCAACATGATTGCCATGAATCCACCTCCCGATTTTTGTGACTCGCAAGCATACATCAAAAATATAGCATTCAAAGTTTTTTAGCATGGGGCTTTTGGAACATATTGCATCGGCTACACAAAATATAGCACATATGTTCGTGTTTGAAAAGAAAAAACACCCCTTCGTGAAAGAGGGTGTTCCTTGAATCCACCTTTTCGCTTAGTCCTTTTTCCCCACACCATTCAGAAAGATATCAATCATCACTTCAATCTCTTTGTCATCGTCCATTTCGGCCATCTCGTCCACAAACAGAACGTGCTTAAAAGCAATATATCCGAGCATCATGGAGAAAGCCGCCCGGGCCACCGCATGCACCGGCAGCTCCCGGAATTCGCCTGATTCCATTTTTTGCTTGATAAAGATCTCTGCCATTCCCCGGGCACGGCGGCCAATGTGCTCTACCAGGGCTTCCTTGATCTCCGGGTGGAAGGTCGCTTCCTGAAACAGAATCCTTACCTTGTCCCAGTTCTTCTCAATCAATTCCAGCCGGTTCTTGAACAGCTGGTGCATCAGTTCCTTCGTATTAACGGATGAATCTTCAAGAATCCGCTTTACGTCCTTCAATACATAAGGCGTCAGAAACTTCATGAACGTGGGAACCACCAGCGCCAGCAGGATATCCTTCTTCGTCTTGAAATGACGGAAGATGGTTCCCTCCGCCACTCCCGCTTCCCTGGCAATTTCACTGGTGGAAGCAGCATGAAAACCCTTTTCCGAAAACAGCTTGATGGAAGCCTCCAGAATCCGCCGCTGCTTCTCCGTCATCTGGTCTTCGTCCTTCATATCCTTCAGCCATTCGGCCATGAGATCGTCAAACTTGTCCAAACCGATCAACCTCCTGTTCCGGAAGTGCAGCCCCCAAAAACCGCTTGGGATGGCCCCTACTCCAGCTTTTTGCGGAAACGCATGACCGCCACCGTGCAGATGAGAAACGCAAATCCGGTCAGGGTCAGGGTTTCCTGCCACAAATAAGCCAGCGAGACTCCCTTCAGGAAAATGCCCCGCAGAATCATCAGAAAATAGGTCAAGGGGATGATCCCGCCAATCCATTGTATCACAAGCGGCATCGTCTCACGCGGAAAGATGAATCCCGACAGGAGAACGCTGGGCAGGATGATGGCAAACGCCACCTGCATCGCCTGCAGCTGGGTCTTGGCAATGGTCGAGATCAGCATGCCGATGGCAAGGGTTGTGACAAGAAACAGAAGCCCGAGAGCAATCAGCAATGTCACGCTGCCTTTGACCGGCACGCCAAACCAGAAGATGGCTGTCATTAACACCAGCAGGAAGGAAAAAAGGCCGATCAGCACATACGGCACCAATTTCCCAAGAATCAGCTCCACAGGCCGGACGGAGGTAACAACCAATTGCTCCATCGTTCCCCGTTCCTTTTCCCTCACCATGGCAAAGGCTGTAAGCAAAGCGGTCACATTCTGCAGGATCAAGCCGATCAGGCCAGGGATGTTAAATACAGTACTGTCCATGTCGGGGTTATACATGACCCGGGACTGTGCCTGAATCGGCAGCTTGACCTCGTCAAACCCTTGTTTCTTTAGAAAACTCTCCTGCAGGTTGAGCGCCTGGTTTTGCGTTATCATCTGGGCGCTGGACAGTGCGGTTCTGGCAGCCGTCGGATCTGACCCGTCCAAGAGAATCTGGATGTCAACGGGCGAATTTTGCTCAATCTGATAGGCATAATCGGGTGGAAACACAAGGGCCGCCCGGATGTCCCCCGCATCCATCAACTCTTCCAGCTCTTCCATACTTGCCACGTCATATTTGATGTCAAAATAATGGGAGACCTGGAACTTGGCAATCATCTCCCGCGATTGCTTCGATTTGCTTTGATCCCACACCCCTGTGGGGATATGGTCCACGTCGGTATTGATCGCATAGCCGAACAGCAGAAGCAGCAGCAGCG
>NZ_BDUF01000046.1:43011-47709 GCF_002335525.1 Effusibacillus lacus | reverse complement strand
GCATGGCAAGGCCGATTCCAAAACTGGCCGGGTCCCTCCGGAGCTGCAGAAACTCTTTTCTGATGATGGCCATAAACCGGTGAATCGAGAAGTTCCCGCTCATCCCCGTTCCCTGCCTTTCGCTTCCTCTTCCCGGACAAAGTGGATAAACACATCATCCAGATTGTCCTTGCCGAGTCCCTGCATCAATTCCTGCGGTGTGCCAACCGCCAGCAGCCTCCCGAAAAAAATAAACCCGATCTGATCGCAAGTGGCCGCTTCATCCATATAATGGGTGCTGACCAGCACGGTAATCCCCTGTCGCGCCATCCCATGGATGATATCCCAGAAGACACGGCGGGAAACGGGGTCCACGCCCGCAGTCGGTTCATCAAGGATGAGCAGCTCCGGTTTGTGCAGCAGGGCACAGCAGAGTGCCAAACGCTGCTTCCAGCCGCCAGACAGCGTACCGGACAGTTGTTTCTCCCGACCCGCCAGATCTGCCAGCTCGATTAACTCTTGGATGCGGACGGCTGCTTCTTTCGGTGAGAGCCCATAGATCCCCGCGTAAAAATCAAGGTTTTCCTTCACCGTAAGATCTTCGTACAAGCTGAACTTCTGCGACATATACCCGATTCGCTGTTTGATGGATTCGGAGTCTTTGACAATGTCAAAGCCCAGAACCTGCCCGCTTCCCGATGTGGGTGTCATCAATCCGCAGAGCATCCGGATGGTGGTCGATTTGCCCGAGCCGTTCGGCCCTAAGAACCCATAGATGCTCCCTTTCGGAATGGAGATGGTCACATTGTCGACAGCACGCCGATTCCCGAAGTCTTTCGTCAATCCCTCGCAGCTGATCGCATATTCCATGCCGGGTTACCTCCCATCGGCAGAGGACACGCGGATATCAGCCGGCATTCCGGGCTTTAGTTCCCCCATTCCTTCACTTAACCGGACGGTCACCGCAAACACCATTTTCGTCCGTTCCTTGGTGGTTTGCACATTCTTTGGGGTAAACTCCGCTTTCTCACTGATTCGCACGATCTTCCCGGCAAAGGATTTGTCCGGATAGGCATCCACCTGCACGGTCACTTCCTTGCCCACCTGAACCAGATTCAGGTCAGCCTCCGGAACGTACATCGTGACCTCAAGATTGGTGGGGTCCAACACGGTAAACAGCAGAGTGCCCGGCTTCACCATTTCCCCCAATTCCACATGCCTGCGCAGGATGATCCCTTTGATGGGGGAGCGAACGTCCGATTTTTCCAGTTGTTCTTTGACTTGTTCGAGCCTTGCCTGCGCCTGGTCTTTCTGGGCCAACAGATTCCGGATCGTGTATGCGGTTGAGCCCTCTTCCAGGAGGGACAATTGCGCTCTTGCCGACTTTTGCTGAGCGGACGCTGCCTGCACCTGCGCCTGCGCCGCCGCCACCTCGCCGTTGACCGCATCAATCTGCGCCAGGCCTGCCTGGTATTGGGCTTCCAACTGATTCACACGGGTCTTTGCCTGATTCAGCAGTTCTTTCTGGGTATCCCACTCTCTTTCCGATATGGCCTTGGCGGCATATAACGTCTCCGCGTTCTTGAACTGCTTCTCCTGATAGGCCAATGTTTCCCGGGCCCCGTCCAATTGGCTCTTGAGCTGCGCAACTTGTGCCTGCATCTGCTGCAAAGTGGCACTGGCCTGTTTCATTCGGGCTTTGGACTGGCTTGCCAGTGCGTCAAACTGGTTGATGGAAGCCACCGCCTGCTGAATCTGCTGGTTGCGGGTCCCCGCCTGGGCTTCTTCAAGTCTTGCCAGGGCAGCGTCCCGGGCCGCTTCCGCTTCTTTCACCTGCCAGTTTAAGATCTTGTCGTCAACTTTCGCGAGGATGGTATCGGTGGTAATCGCATCTCCCTCTTCCTTGTCCAGAGCCACGATCGTTCCGGACACCTGGGCCACCACCGGAATTTCCCTGCCTTCAATCGTTCCCGCAAAAGTCTGCTCCTCCGAACAGCCTGTCGTGACTAACAGCAAGAACACTGCCGTGGCTTTCATGATTTTGGTTCTCATCCAGACATCCTCCTCTCGCACAAAAGTGAGTAATCACTCACTTTGCAATTTTAACCTACTCTTGTTTGAGTCTCCCGTCAAGGGGGAGTTTCTGAAATATTTTAAACGGAACTTCCTTTTTTGCGTGAGCTTTCATTTTCAAGTTAAGGAATAATCAAAACAGGCTTGTATCCGTTTTCATCGTGTTTTTTGGCAATTGCAATTTATCGGATCTGGAATTATGTTCAGGGAAGATTTTCATATCGTATTACGCTGAGTCGAAAGAGCGGGGGAACCACATTTTTTGGGGTGAATCGCAGAAACTGCGTAGGGCAACTCCACTGCCCGAATCCGTCAGCTAACCCCGTAAGCGTAGCTGGAGAGGAGGAATCAACTTGAGTTTGTCATGCCTATGACTACAAGGGAAATACTACCTTTGTGGTTTTTTTTGTTCCTTGTTTTCCAAATAAACGAAATCCGAAGGAAGGTCAGTACCCATTATGACAATTGATCAGATTAAACGCTTACTAATCGGCTCGCCATTACGTACCCGGCAATTGACCCATGAAAAATTGCCCAAATGGAAAGCGTTGGCTATCTTCTCTTCAGACGCTCTTTCATCGGTGGCCTACGCTACGGAAGAGATTTTACTCGTGCTGTCCATCATCGGGATCAGTGCTTATGTTTATTCCATCCCAATTGCGATCAGCATTTTGGTATTGTTGCTTGTCGTTACCCTTTCATACCGTCAAATCGTTCATACCTTCCCCTCAGGCGGGGGAGCGTATGTCGTTGCCAGGGAGCACTTGAATATACCTTCAAGTCTAATGGCTGGTGCGGCATTGATGATCGACTATGTTTTGACAGTTGCCGTCAGCATTAGTTCCGGTGTAGCAGCGCTGATATCCGCCTTTCCCGTGTTGATTCCATGGAAAGTGGAGCTTGCTGTTTTTCTGGTGCTCACCCTTATGCTCTTGAACTTGCGGGGAATCCGTGAATCGGCCACAGTATTCGCTTACCCCACCTACCTCTTTATTTTTTCGATCTTGGTTATGATCGGTGTAGGAGGGACCCAAATCTGGAAAGAGGGCTGGCATGGTTATGAAGTCCAGGCTGCAAACCAGATCGGCGACATAGTTACATGGACAGGCGCTTTATTGTTGCTCCGCGCGTTTTCTTCAGGATGTTCCGCTTTGACAGGAGTTGAAGCGATCAGCAACGGTGTCCCGTCTTTTCGTTCTCCGGCTCCTCGCAATGCGGCCATCACCATGATGTGGATGTCTCTTTTGCTTGGGGCGATGTTTTTTGGAATTACGCTGCTGGCATATGCTTTCGGTATAGCCCCAAAAGAACATGAGACCGTTGTATCCCAAATTGCGGAGCACGTATTTGGACGGGGGCCACTTTATTACCTCATTCAAGTGGCGACAATGCTCATTCTGTTTTTGGCCGCCAATACCAGTTTTACCGGATTTCCACAGTTAACTTCCATCATTGCCCAAGACCGATTCCTTCCTCGTAATTTGGCCATGCGAGGCGATCGTCTTGTGTTTTCAAACGGGATCGTATTGTTAAGTGTGCTGTCCATTCTGCTTATTATAAGTTTTAATGGCGACACGCACGGCTTGATTCCTTTATATGCGGTAGGTGTCTTCCTGTCCTTTACCATTGCTCAATGGGGATTGGTAAAAAGATTCCTGAACGAGAAAAGCAAGAGACTATTCCGTATTGCGGTGACCGGGCTCGGAACAGTAATTACCGGACTGGTTACGCTGATCACGCTTGTTTCCAAATTTAGCGAAGGGGCGTGGATGGTCGCGTTTGCCATACCCTTGTTGGTTTGGATGTTTTATCTGATCCGAAACCATTATGACGAAATTGGCAAGGAATTACGCGTAGATCTGCACTCGCTTCCGAAGAAAGTCAAGACGAAAGTGATTATCCCGATCTCCGGAATCAGTAAAGTGGTAGCTCAATCGATTGCGTATGCAAAAGGCATTTCGGATGATGTTGTGGTCGTAACAGTCGATTTTGACGACGAACATGCAGCACAAATGCGGGAAAAGTGGGAGAAATGGAACCCGAACGTCCCATTAATTATTTTGCGTTCCCCTTACCGGACCTTGATTTCGCCGCTTTTAAAGTACATTGATACTCTTGAAAAAGAAAAAGAAGAGGATGAGTTTATTACGGTACTTGTCCCACAATTCATCGTCAAGAAATGGTGGCATGCATTATTGCACAACCAAACGGCATTGTTACTCAAAGCCGTACTGATTTATCGAAAAGATGTGGTTGTATCAACCATACCGTTTCACTTGCACCACTAATTTCCCATAAATCATTGAAAACAGGTCACTACAGGAGCCGAGGTCCATCAAGTGACCTGTTTTCGTGCATGGCCAGTTGCCCAATTACTACACCGGATAAACCGGATGTTTTCGTTCGGAGAACACCAGATACTTGGAAGAATACGCCTCAAACCGTTTGATCAGCTCATCCCGCAGGGAATTGGCCGGGATGATTCCGTCCACCACCAGTTCCGATGCCAGCCGGTAGATATCAATGTCCTGCCGGTATTCTTCCCGTTTCTCTTCGATAAAGGCGGCCCGCTCCGACTCGGGCAGTTCGGCGATTTTGTTGGCATACACCGCATTGACAGCCGCTTCCGGCCCCATCACCGCAATC
>NZ_BDUF01000046.1:14188-42933 GCF_002335525.1 Effusibacillus lacus | reverse complement strand
TGGGCGGTAGGCAGCGCCAGACAGCAGTCCGGTTCAAAGGCAGGGCCCGCCATGGCATACAGACCCGCTCCGTAAGCCTTGCGGACAATCACCGAGATCTTGGGGACGGTGGCTTCCGACATGGCCGAGATCATCTTGGCCCCGTGCCGGATAATGCCCGCCCGCTCCACCTTGGTTCCGATCATGAAGCCCGGAACATCGGCAAGGAAGAGCAGCGGAATGTGGAACGCATCGCACAGGGTAATAAAACGTGCCGCTTTGTCTGCCGAATCGTGGAACAACACGCCGCCCTTCACCCGCGGCTGGTTGGCAAGAATCCCCACCGGCTTTCCGTTCATCCGGGCCAGCCCCGTGATCAGTTCAGAGGCAAACAGCTTCTTGATTTCAAAAAACGTTCCTTCGTCAATGATCCGCTCAATCAGATCATACATGTTGAACGGAGCGTTCTGATTCGCTGGAATAATCTCCTCCAGGGTCTTCTCGACCGGTTTGGGTGCGGAAGGTTCCAGAACCGGCGGCTTCTCGGAAAAATTGGCCGGAAAGAAGGACAGATACTTCCGAGCCATATTGATGGCTTCCTCCTCATTGGCAGCCAGCACATCTCCGCAGCCGGACACGGAGCAGTGCATGCGGGCGCCGCCCATCTCCTCCAGGGTGACCTTCTCACCGATCACCATCTCGGCCATGCGGGGCGACCCCAGATACATGGAGGCATTGCCGTCCACCATGATCACAATGTCGCAAAACGCCGGGATGTAAGCGCCGCCCGCCGCGGACGGTCCGAACAGCAAGCATACTTGCGGGATCTTGCCTGACAGTTTGACCTGGTTGTAGAAAATCCGCCCGGCGCCCCGCCTTCCCGGGAACATTTCAATCTGGTCGGTGATGCGCGCGCCTGCCGAATCCACCAGGTAGATCAAGGGGACGCGCAGTTTCTCCGCCGTTTCTTGAATCCGGATGATCTTCTCAACGGTACGGGATCCCCAGGAACCGGCCTTGACCGTGGAGTCGTTGGCCATCACACAAACCGTTTGTCCATTTACTTTTCCGATGGCCGTCACCACACCGTCGGCGGGCAGATCTTCCGCCATGCAGTTGGCAAACAGCGCATCTTCCAGTTCGAATCCCGGATCGAACAACAGCTTTAAGCGGTCACGGACAAACAGTTTGCCCTGTTCCGCGTTCTTCTCGTGGTATTTCGGTGCACCGCCGCACTTGATTTTCTCCACGCGGGCCTGCAGTTCTTTCTCAAATGACATGCTTGACTTCCCTCCCAGTTGTGCCGCTTATTCTCCTTTGTATTCAGGTGCCCGTTTTTCCTTGAATGCCAGCAACCCTTCCAGCCTGTCCTTGGTAGGGATGGTCACTTCGTAGGCATTCTGCTCGATGGCAAGTCCGGTTTGCAGGTCCACGTCATATCCCTTGTCAATGGCAAACTTGGCCTGGGCCACCGCGATTGGCGCATTGCGGACAATCTGTCCTGCGATCTCCAGCGCCTTGTCCATCAAGTACTCCGGCCCTGTCACATACTCCACCAGGCCTATTTCCAATGCTTCGTTTGCTTCTATTCGGCGGGCTGTAAAAATCAATTCCTTCGCCCGCCCCTTGCCGATCAGCCTGGGCAACCGCTGCGTGCCCCCCGCGCCGGGAATGATTCCCAGGGACGTTTCGGTCAATCCGAACTTTGCCGTATCGGACGCGACACGGATGTCGCAAGCCAAAGCCAGCTCCGTTCCGCCTCCGAAGGCCACTCCGTTGACTGCCGCAATCACCGGCTGCGGCAGTGCCTCCAGGTCGTTGATGTTGCCCCGGATGAGCGAAACGGTCTTGCGAACCTGTGTCATGTCCATACTGGCCCGCTCCTTCAGATCAGCCCCCGCACAAAACGCTTTCTCCCCCGCTCCGGTCACAATCACGCAGCGGACAGAACGGTCAAACTTGATCTCGTAGATCGCTTCATGCAGCTCATAGAGCATCTGCAGCGACAGCGCGTTCGCCGCCTCCGGCCGGTTCAGGGTGACAACCGCGATTCCGTCTTCTCTTTTTGAAACCAAAACTGCCTTCTCGTTCACCTGTGTTTCTCCCCCTCGCGATTCAACCTCACAGTTCCCTTGGACAGCAGGCATGTCGCACTCTTCGCAATACCCCAAGGGACCTTACCCTGCACAGGAACCCAGCGTCTGCAGGGAATGGCTGGGCAGTTGGCGCCCCACCTTCTCTTGTATAAAGAGTGCGGCTGCAATCAGTTTGTCCCGGTCTATGCCCGTATGAATGCCCATACCCTCCAGCATGTAGAGCAAATCATCTGTAGCCAGATTGCCGGACGCTCCCGGCGCGTACGGGCAACCTCCCAGGCCGCCAAGCGATGCGTCAAAGACGGTGATGCCCATATCAAGGGATGCCAACACGTTTGCCATGGCGGTGCCCCGGGTGTCGTGAAAATGCATGGCCAATTTTTCAGCGGGAAAGCGCTTCAAGAGGACTTTCAGCACTTCCGTCACCTGTCTGGGATTGGCCACACCTATCGTGTCACCGAGCGACAGCTCTCCAATCCCCATCTCAAACAATCTGTCGGCAACGCGGACGACCGCTTCCACAGAAACAGGTCCTTCGTATGGACAGCCAAAGACGGTCGATACATAGCCGCGAACCGATTTTCCCGCGTTGATGGTTTCCTGTACCACTTCCTGCAGCACCGGATACGTGTCCTCGATGGACTTGTTAATGTTCTTGAGGTTGTGGGTCTCGGAAGCGGACATGAAAACCGCCGCTTCGTCAATGTTGGCCTCAAGCGCCCGCTCCAGCCCTCTCAGATTTGGCACGAGTGCGGTATACGTGATCCCCGGAACCCGCTCAATCCCCTTCGCCACTTCTACCGCATCCGCCAGGGCGGGAATCCACTTCGGATTCACAAAAGAGGTGATCTCAATATATTTCAGACCTGTCAAGGACAATTGATTAATCCAGGTGATCTTGTCCCCGGTTGCAATGACAGCCTGTTCATTCTGCAGTCCGTCCCTGGGGCCCACTTCCTTGACAGTCACTTTCTCTGGAAACTTCAGCACCGCGTCCAGCCTCCTCTCTGCGGCAGGATGGAATTGCTACTCGAGTTCCACCAGTACGTCCCCTTCGTTGACGAAATCCCCTTCATTGATTTTGACTTCCTTGACGGTTCCGGTCGCTTCGGCTGCAATCGGGATCTCCATTTTCATCGACTCCAGAATCACCACGTCTTGCCCCGCTTCCACCGCGTCGCCCGCCTTCACCAGAACCTTCCAGACATTGCCCGCCATGCTTGCCAATACTTGACTCATCGCAAAACCCTCCGTTTATGTGTATTGGGGATCACTTTTTCCCCTGAATATAGTGCGCCACGAAACCTGTGGTGGTGTCTCCCGACCGGAAAGCAGGGTGATCCGCGATTTCCCTCAGCATCGGGATGTTGGTCTTGATGCCTTCCACTTCATAGGCGGCAAGTGCATGTTGCAAGCGGTGAATTGCCTCTTCCCGCGTATCTCCCTTGACAACCAGTTTGGCGATCATCGGGTCGTAGAAGGGGGTCACGGTTGAACCCTCTCCAACCGCCAGTTCATTGCGAATACCGGTTCCCTCCGGCACTACAAATTTGGTGATGGTGCCAGGCGAAGGGAAGAAGGTCTTGGGATCCTCCGCATAGATCCGCACTTCAATCGCATGCCCCTCGCGTTTCACATCGTTCTGGACAAACCCCAGCGGTTCTCCGCATGCAATTCGCAATTGTTGTTCCACCAGATCAAGTCCCGTAATCTCTTCCGTAACAGGATGCTCCACCTGAAGCCGGGTGTTCATCTCCAGAAAGTAGAAGTTCTTGTCCCGGTCCACCAGGAATTCAATCGTCCCCGCATTGCTGTAGCCAAGGGATTGGGCAGCCTTGACAGCCGCTTCCCCCATTCGGGTCCGGGTGGCTTCGTCAAGGAACGGCGATGGCGCTTCCTCAACGACTTTCTGATGTCTCCGCTGGATGGAACATTCCCGCTCCCACAGATATACAGTATTCCCCTGTTTGTCGGCCAATACCTGGATTTCCACATGCCGCGGATTCTCAATGCACTTCTCGATATACATGGCCCCGTCCCCGAAAAAGTCAGTGGCGCGCTTCTTGTTCCCCTCATACGCCTTGCGAAGTTCTTCCTCATTCCGGACAATCTGCATGCCGATGCCGCCGCCGCCGGCCGATGCTTTCAACATGACCGGATAGCCGAAACGGTCAGCCACCTGGGCAGCTTCTTCCACATCAGAAAGCGGATGGGCAATGCCCGGCACAACAGGAACACCAACTTTTTCCATTGCAATGCGGGATTCGATCTTGCTTCCCATCCGCGCAATCACTTCAGGTGATGGCCCGATAAACACAATCCCCGCCTCTTCACACTTGCGGGCAAACACCGCATTTTCCGACAGCAGCCCGTATCCGGGATGAATTGCTTCCGCGCCCGTCTGTTTGGCGATTTCGATAATCTTGTCCATGTTCAGGTAACTTTCATTGACCCGCGGCCCTCCGACCTGGTAGGCCTCATCCGCCATCTTGACATGAGGCGCTGCCGCGTCCGCCTCGGAATATATACCGACCGTTCGGATGTTTAAGGCCATACAAGTGCGCATGACCCGAACCGCGATCTCTCCCCTGTTGGCAATCAGGATCTTCTTGAACATCGTCTCTCCCCCCTGCATCCGGTTGCTCTGACTCCTACTCCCTACTTCTACAATATACAATAAAAATCCTTTCATGAGCGAGCGCTCGTTCAGAATTTATTTTGTTGTGAGATTTTCCTGTTTTTGGGCAGGATATGGGCTAGAGGAGGTTGGCAACATGGGCAAACATGTAGTGGGGCAATTTCAGGACAATGATCAGGCTCTTCGGGCCATTTACAAGTTGAAGCCGATGTTTGAGAATCGGATAACCGTGGTTAAAAAAGCGCCGGGAGAACAAGACCGTGATTTGGGTGAAGTAACCGACGGGTTAACGGATGGCATCCCCATCGCCCAAGGAATCATCATGAATACCGCAACAGGCGCAGGCGTGACAGGCAACCCGGTATCGGGGTACGGGAAAGACCAGGGAGCGGACAACTACCTGGAAGCGGCAAACGAGAGCCATCTGCGGGAGGAGGCCAATAATGAGCGGGAAGCCATCATGGCTCGTTACTCCAGCACTCTCGTGATTGTGGAAACAACTGATGCGGATCGGGAGGAAGCCAAGAGAATCCTGGAGGAAAATGGGGCCACGCTGATCTCGTTGGCCAAGGCAGGCGCTCTGGGGAACGACGACCCGTTTGTGACCGCCGATCCCATCGAACCATTCAGTCCGCGAGGCTACATCGATCCCAATATTGGACTTGGGAATTATGGGATTGTCGATCCGCTGAAGGATGAATAGAGGGGTGGTCGCCACCCCACCGCGAGCAGACAGGTTCCTGCAGCCACGAACGTCACCCCCAGCAGCAGCATGTACCCGACCGCTGCCATAAAGGGATCATCGCCTGGGTAACCAACCCTCCGCCTTTCAACGGATGGACCAGCCAAGGGCCGGGAATGCAGGAAGCCAATTTTTTATGCAAACCATTCCCAGGATGGAAGAATCGTCTTGCCGCGAGTACTACCAGGATTGCCGAGATCAACCCGACAACGGGAAACATCATAGTCAAACCCATCAGAAAACCTCCTTCGCCAAAATCCGGTCTCCTCTGCTGTTTGGTTGAGATATTACCAGAAATTCGATTGTTTCGTCGGATTTGTTAAACATTTGGTGCGGCACGGTTGGAGGGATTTCCACCCCTTCATGTGGATGGATTTCAATGATTTCACCGTCTGCTTCAAGTGTAGCCGTACCTGACAGTACAAAGAAAAATTGCCTGGCATGTTGATGATAGTGCCTGACCTCGGATGTATGGGGAGGCATGCTTTCATGAATAATGCTTAATTCCTGGTTCTTTACAAGGTGCCACCCATCACATCCATTGCCCCATCTGTTTGCTTATTTTCACTGTCATTGCATGTCTCTCTCCCCTTAAAAGGTCATAAATAGGAGATAGACTTCCATGCCGCTGGCGCGGCACCATCAGATGATGAAAATAGGAGCGTGCGGTATAATGGACTTGCGGCTGGCGAGGGAGGTCGTGGAACTATGGTGCTACGAGCCCGTGAGTTAGACAGAGCCCCAGCGACCAGGTGCACCACAGATTGTTGCCCCTTTCGGGAGCACGCAGGATAGAATAATCGCTTGACGGTTGCTGCACCAGCCCTCAATCTTTACCGCCGCAAGGAGTTCTGCTGTATGGACGTCGTTTATACCCATGTATGCGGGCTGGACGTTCACAAGAAGAACGTGGTGGCCTGCGTGATCACGCCGGAAACCAAAGAAATCCGGACATTCTCCACCATGACCGATGACCTGATCCTGCTCGTGGACTGGATCAAAAGCAACGGGTGCACCCATGTCGCGATGGAAAGCACCGCCTCGTTCTGGAAGCCCATTTACAATCTTCTGGAGCTTGAGGACATTCAGACCCTTGTCGTCAACGCCAAAAGTATCAAGAACGTGCCCGGACGCAAGACGGATGTCAAGGATGCCGAATGGATCGCCAGTCTGCTTCGTCACGGTTTGCTTCAGGGCAGTTTCATCCCGAACCGCGACCAGCGGGAACTGCGTGAATTGATTCGATACCGGCGCAGTTTGATTGACGAGCGGGCCAGGGAAGTCAACCGCATACAAAAAGTGCTCG
Organism: Effusibacillus lacus; assembly: GCF_002335525.1. Lineage (NCBI taxonomy): Bacteria > Bacillati > Bacillota > Bacilli > Caryophanales > Alicyclobacillaceae > Effusibacillus > Effusibacillus lacus. The sequence continues at coordinate 36,172 of NZ_BDUF01000046.1, read as the reverse complement.
AAGGCGCCAACATCAAACTATCGTCTGTCGCCAGCGATGTGCTGGGGAAATCGGGACGAGCCATGATTGAAGCCATGATCGCCGGCGAAGAAAACCCGGAACTGCTTTCGGAATTGACACAGCGGCGATTGAAAAACAAAAAGGCAGAATTACAACGCGCCTTGAACGGACTGATGGGAAACCATCAGAAGCTGATGCTGGCGGCGCAACTGCGGCACATCGATTATCTGGACGATGAAATCGGCAGACTGGACGAAGAGATCAAGAGGCGAATGCTCCCTTTTGAGGAAGACCTGGAGCTGCTGGATACGATTCCCGGAGTGGCGAGAAGAACGGCTGAAACAATTGCAGCCGAAATCGGCACCGATATGGATCAATTCCCCTCCGCCGCTCATTTATGTTCATGGGCGGGGCTGTGCCCAGGTCAAAATGAAAGTGCCGGTAAACGGAAATCAGGAAAGACCCGCAAAGGAAACAAGAGACTCCGAAGCGCTCTTGTTGAAGCTGCACGCGCCGCCGCAAGAACGAAGAATACGTACTTGTCCAGTCAATATCATCGGATTGCCGCACGTCGGGGAGCCAATCGAGCAGCAGTAGCCGTAGCTCACAGCATATTGATGATCGCCTATTACATTCTCAAGCGCAGACAACCGTACATGGAATTGGGCCCAACCTATTACGAGGAACGAAAACGCGACACCATTATCAGACAATCAATTAAGAAACTTGAATCCTTGGGGTTAAAGGTCACGGTGGAATCAGCAGTCTCTTGACGATAGCGACGGTATATCGTTACTTTTTCAACCCTAACCATTTTTTGCAAGGTTCAGGGTCAGTTTCGTATTGCCTTTTTCAGTTCGTGCAATGAGTTAATTTTCAGGATAGAATCTTGTACTTAACAATATTGGATGAATTTTTTCAAAGGTAATTTCTCCCCTGGATGAAGTAAATTAGTTTGTGTAACAGAATTTGGAGTCTTAACAGACAACAATAAAGTAGGGTATCCTCGGGATTGCTGAAATCACCAAGAAGAGACGAACCCTACTCATGTCTCTTATTTTACACGATTTAGGCCTTACTGATCTACTTGAAAATCTTGTACGCAATTTTGTCAAAGAGTAAGAAAGGCAAGACTGAATCAGCCTTGCCATTTGGATATTAGTCTCTTCCACCATATCCCACAGTCTTTTGAGTTTGTGGGTCAACAAAGACAGTAACTGGTCCCAACAAAGCATCGCTTTTGGACGGAAAAGATATAAAAGTGAGTTCCTTACCCATATACTTTTCAGAACCTTGAAACGGTTCGCCTTCGCCTTCTATCTTTGTTTTACCCACTGTTCCGCTTTCCCACGAACCAACAATATCTTCCTTTGCTTCTTTGGACAGTTGGAGCCAAGCTGCTTCTCTTACGTCCACTGGCTTAGTTGCTTCAGAAGCAGAACCGCCCTTGGATATAGGTTAAATCCTACTTTGAGCGTTAGGGGGATTTCCTGTATCTTTGCAACCTACAAGAACTGCTGTCAAAACCAGTCCCCCAATAATCTTTTTCATGTGTAACACCTCCGACCTATTAGACACAGACAAGCCGAAGAAGTTACATGATGATTTATGACTTTATAAAGCAACAAACTTTGCGAAAACAGAGTTAATTATACCATACATTTTGACATAAAAAGGGCCGCCTACCAGGCAGCCACTTGTCCGTCCGTACGGGGTTCCGTTCCTCCGACGAGGACCCCGTTTTCTTGTCTCCAAATGATTTGTCCGCGTCCAAATCCGCCGCTACCGACAGCCCACTGGACATCGTGTCCCAAACGGGCCAGCGATTCCACAATATGAGCCGGAGTAGTCTGTTCGATTTGAACTGTTTTGCCCTGCATCCATTGCCATCTCGGTGCGTCCAGCGCCGCTTGCGGATTGAGATGGAAGTCCACTGTGTTCATCACAACCTGCACATGTCCCTGCGGTTGCATAAAACCACCCATCACACCGAACGGTCCGACCGGTTTGCCGTCCTTCGTCAGGAAGCCGGGAATAATCGTGTGGTACGGTTTCTTTCCGGGTTCAAGGCGGTTGTCATGCGTTTCATCCAACGTAAAGTTGTGACCCCGATTGTGCAGTGCAATTCCTGTATCCGGGACCACAAGTCCCGATCCGAAGCCCATGTAGTTGCTCTGGATGAAGGACACCATGTTCCCTTCCCCGTCAGCCGTACAGAGATAGACGGTTCCTCCGCGCGGCGGCTCGCCGGTCTCCGGCTGCAGCGCTTCTTTTCCGATCAAGCGACGCCGTTCTTCCGCGTACGCATCCGACAACAAATCTTCCACCCGGACTGACATCTTGCGGGGGTCTGTGATGTATTTCTTCCCGTCCGCGAATGCCAGCTTTATCGCTTCAATTTGTTTATGATACGTATCCACCGTATCCCGTTCAGGAAAGTCAAACCCCTTCAGGATATTCAATGCCATGAGGGCCACCAAACCGTGTCCGTTTGGCGGAATCTCCCACACATCATACCCCCGGTAGTTTGCGCTGATCGGGTTGACCCATTCCGGCTTGTACGCCGCAAGGTCTTGCGCAGTCAGATAGCCCCCGAATTTCTTGAAAAATTGGTCAATCTTCTCCGCCAACTCCCCGCGATAGAACGACTCGGCTTTCGTTTCCGCAATCGACTGCAGGGTTCTCGCATGATCGGGGGAACGCCAGACTTCACCGATTTGAGGCACTTTGCCTTCCGGGGTAAACGTATCGAACCAACCTTTGAATTCGTCGCCCTTCAAGTGTTTACTGTAGGTTTTATATGCCCGCGCCCAATTCTGCCCGAGTACCGGCGTTAACGGATAGCCGTTCTCCGCATATTCAATCGCCGGACGCAGTACTTCCGTCAACGGAAGTTTGCCGAACTTCGCGGACAGTTCCGCCCAAGCGGCGGGCGCCCCGGGAACAGTCACCGGAATCAAACCGTATTTGGGAATCTCTTCGACTCCGGCTTTTTTCAGGGCTTCGATTGAAATGCTTTTTGGAGCGGGGCCGCTCGAATTTAAACCATGCAGTTTTCCTTTTGTCCACACCAAAGCAAAAGCGTCCCCGCCGATGCCGTTCGAAGCAGGTTCAACTACCGTCAGCGCGGCAGCCGTGGCAATCGCCGCATCGATTGCGTTCCCGCCCTTTCTTAAGATCTCTAGGCCTGCTTGTGCGGCAAGCGGTTGCGATGTGGCAACCATCCCGTTTTTTGCATAAACGGTGGTTCGATGCGACGAGTACGGATAATGTAACGAATCGTAGTTCACGACTATTTCTCCTTTATAATAGGATGTTTTTTCTCGCGTTATACTGTGTGCGACAACACGAGACCCCCGTAAGCAAAGGCGGCGACGATCACCAGCGCGGGGTGAATCCACCCCTTCGTCATGGCCCAAAGGGCCACTGCGGCAATGCCCAGGGACTGCCAAATCCCGATCGACCCTACAGACACTCCTGCCATTTCCCAGGTCAACACCGCCATCATGATGGCGATTACCGGCTGCACGAGCAGGGTCATCCCTTTTACCACGGAAGATTGGCGGTAATGGTTCAGAATCCGCAGCAGCAAGATTAAAGCAACCGCCGATGGTGCTACGGTTGCCAGTGTCGCAATCACGAACCCGATCCATCCCGCCTCCTGATACCCGACAAAGGCGGCGATTTTGGTGGCGATAGGTCCCGGAAGGGCATTTCCGACCGCCAAGACATCCGAGAATTGCTCATTGGTAAGCCAGCCGTAATGATTCACAATCTCTTCCTGCATCAGGGGAATCGAGGAGGGTCCACCGCCGTATCCAAGAACATTCGCGACAAAAAAGCCCCAGAACAGTTCCCACCAAGTCATGAGGACACCCCTTTCCCTTGTCCCGGTCTTTGTTTCAGCCGGTCGACAAGCTTCAGATGAACCGCCCCGTAAGCGAGAAAGACTGCCACCACAATACCCGGGTGGATATCAATGACGGAGAGAAGCGTGAAAGCAAGAAGGCCAAACCCGATCCCCATCGCTTTGCCGAGACCTTTCCATGCCTTCGCCGCAAATTCATACGCCATTAACGCAAGCATTACCACAATGACAGGCCGTACCGCTGCAATCATTCCCGCGACATACTTGGAGTGCCGGAGAGCGTATAAGACTCCAAGCAGAGCCACCATTGCAATGCTTGTCGGAAGAATATGGGCAAGAACGGCGACCACAGCCCCGGCTGTTCCTTTCAGCCTATAGCCGAGCTGAGCCGCCATTTTCGTCGCAATCGGCCCCGGTAAAGCGTTTGCCAATGCGAGTATTTCTCCGAACTCCTCATCGTCCAACCAGTTATATCTTGTGACCGCTTCATACCGGATCAAGGGAATGATCGAAGGTCCGCCTCCGTAACCCAAAATCCCTGTACGCCCCATGGCAAGTATGAGTTCTTTGTAGGTTCCTGTCCCCTCGGCCATAGAACTCACTCCTTACAGTTTCATGCCCATTCGACTCTTGTATCTCTTGAGCAGCATCTGCGTTTCCACGCGGACGATGCCGGGCATTGTATATAATTTTTCCAGGAGAAACTTTTCCATCTCCTGATTGTTTGCAAAAATTCCGTGCATATGGAGCGTACTGGGCCCCGTCATATGATAGAGACTGGTGACCGCAGGCTCCTTGGCCAATTTTTCAGCCACTTCATCGAGGTATTGCGGTTCGGTATCCACATTGAAAAAAGCGGATACTTGAATTCCGACCTTGACAGGGTTAATGACCACGGTGAACCGCTCAATAACTCCCGCCTCCGTCAGAGCACTGATGCGGGCTTGCACCGCCACACGCGAGAGTCCGATTCGTTTTGCCAAATCTGTATACGAAATCCGGCTGTTCTCGTGGAGAGCCTCCAGGATCTGCCTGTCGATATCATCAAGTTCCATCGGTGGAATTTCGTTCGATTCTGAATACACGTACACCATGGATGCCCCCGCTTTCTTAGCGCTTTAACTTCGGATCAAGTACCTCACGGATTCCGTCTCCAAGCAGATTGAATCCGAGAACTACCATAAAAATCGCCATGCCCGGCCAGAATGCCAGCATCGGTTCAATGTTCAGATATCCTTGTGCGATCAGCAGCATGGAACCCCAGCTTGGCTCTTCCGGTCTCGCGCCTAGCCCCAGAAACGACAATCCCGCTTCCGCGATAATCGCGGATGCCATCGCAAGAGTGATCTGCACTAACAGAGGTGCCATCGAGTTTGGAAGGACGTGCAGGAACATAATCCGCCAGTTTTTTGCCCCGATCGCTTTTGCAGCTTGCACGAATTCCAGGTTTCTGACTGTGAGAACCTGGGCTCTCGTAATTCGGACGAAGGTCGGGATAAACCCGATCCCAATCGCGATCATGGCGTTATAGAATCCTCCTCCAAGAACGGCCGCCATGGCAAGCGCCAGAATCAAAGACGGAAATGCTTGCATCGCGTCAACGATGCGCATGACAACCCATTCATCCCAGAACCCACGGAAGTATCCAGTGATTAGCCCGATCGGTACTCCGATCAAAACCGCAATTCCTACCGAAATCACAGCCGCTTGAATGGAGAGACGGGCACCATGCACCAGTCTTGAGAACGTATCCCGTCCGAGGTCGTCAGTCCCCAGAATATGACCATTGCCCGGTGGTTGCAGAACAGATGAATAATCCTGATCATAGATCGGATCATGAGTGGCAATTACAGGCGCAAGGATTGCGGTCAGCACCAATATACCGATTATGACCGCCCCCACAATCGCCAGTTTATTCCGAGCAAAGCGACGGAAGAAAACGCGCCATTGGCTTTCCCCCTTGTTCTTTTGAACAGCTTGGGAAAGGCCAACGTTTGGATTGGGATTCACCGTTTGGCTCATTTTATTCCGCCCCCTTTCCGGCCTTGATCCGCGGATCAATGATTGTATACAAGATATCTACAAACAGATTCACGGCGACAACAAGCAGTGCGGATACAAGAATCGCTCCCTGCACCGTTACGAAATCACGGGAAAAGATCGATTCCACAATTAATCTCCCAAATCCGGGAATTGAAAAAATGGATTCGGTAATTACAAGTCCACTAAGCAGCCCCGCTACAATCAGACCGCTCGTTGTAACAACCGGGACAAGTGCGTTTTTCAGGGCATGACGCATGATAACGGTCCACTCTTTCAGACCTTTCGAATAAGCGGTACGGATGTAGTCCGCATGCATCACTTCAAGCAAACTGCTCCGCAGCATTCGCATCAGAACTGCTGATTCACGCAACCCTGTCGCAACCATCGGCATGATCATGGCAGCCAGGTTGGCAACCGGGTCTTGTGATAATGGCACATAGCCGGACGCTGGCAACCAGCCCAATTTTACAGAGAAAAAGACAATAAACATCATTCCGAGCCAGAAATGCGGGATCGACATTCCGCCGAGCGCAAACATCGTGCTGGTATAATCCACCCATTTCCCCGGACGCGTAGCGGAAATGATCCCTGCTGGTACAGCAATTAAGATCGCAACAATAAAGGTTCCGATAGTTAATTCGATAGTTGCAGGAAAACGCTGCATTATTAATTCGGCTACCGGAGTACGGTCAACGAGGGAGCGCCCCAGGTCTCCCTGGAGCACCCCTCCCAACCAATCAAAATACTGAACGAGAATCGGTCTGTTCAAGCCAAGTTCTTCACGCAGAGCCGCCACCGCTTCCGGCGTAGCCTCCTGACCGAGAATGACAGTTGCCGGATCGCCGGGTAGCATGTGCATCAACGAAAATACCATGATGGTGACCAATAGAATGACTGGGATCGCGAGCAACAACCGCCTGACCAGAAATGTCATACAAATTCTCCTTACTTGCTCAAATTAGCGGTACGGATCAAACCGTCCGGAACATATTCGAAGCCTTGAACCGATTTCGAGAATCCAAGCAGGTTCGCTTCGTGATAGGTATAAATGTAAGGCAATTCATCATTCAGAATCTTCATCGCTTCGTCATAGATACCCTTACGCTTGGTGGTATCGGTTTCCGTGCGTGCAGCCAACAACAGTTCGTCTACCTTCGTGTTGGAGTATCCGGTGTAGTTGTTTGGCTCTTTCGTTTTCATAAACTGATAGATATTTTGATCCGGATCCGGGCGTCCGCTCCATCCCAACATCAGAGCTTGATGGTTCACGGCCTTACCCTTCTCAAGCATTTGACCGAACTCGACTTTCTCAAGTTGTACATCGATTCCTGCGGGCTTCAACATTCCTTGAATCAAGGAACCAATCTGCTGGTTCAATGGAGTGGTGCTGATCGTCAAAGTGAATGAAAACCCGTTGGGCACACCCGCTTTTGCCAGCAATTCCTTTGCTTTTGCTAAGTCAGGTTTTGGAGCTTTATCACTGTCGCCATATGCGAAGTGTCCCTTTGCGAACGGAGAATGTGCAGGCGCTCCCGTTCCGTGAAGGGCAACTTTTACGATCGCTTCGCGGTCAATCAGAAGATCCACTGCCTGACGAAGTTCTTTTTTGTCAAACGGCGGCTTGGTCACATTGATATGAATCCCTTGGAACGCGTAAGACAACTCGTTGATGACTTTGATCTTTGGATCGTTTTTCACGTTGTCTACTTCTTTATCCGGGAACTTGTCAATGATGTCCACTTGCCCGCTCTTCAGGTTTACAAGCTGAACGTCTGAACTGTTGATCACTTTGTAGGTTACCGAATCCAGCTTCGGCAGTCCTTTTTGCCAGTAATTCGGATTTTTTTCTAGAACGAGTTTGTCGCCTTTTACACGCTCTTTAAACTTGAACGGACCCGTTCCGACCGGATTGTTTACAAAATCCTCACCGTATTTTTTAACAGCTGCCGGGGACACCATCATCCCTGCACGGTCCGCCAAAACAGACAAGAATGGAGCAAAGGGTTTCTTGAGCGTCACCTTTACAGTGTTTGCATCGACCGCCGATACATTTTCAACCGCTTCAAGTTCCGCTCTGCGGGTAGACGCCTTGTCCATGTAACGTTCGAAGTTAAACTTTACCGCTTCCGCGTTGAAATCGGTTCCGTCATGGAACTTCACACCTTGACGAAGTTTAAAGGTATAGGTTTTCTTATCCTCGGATACTTCCCACTTCTCCGCCAGCTCCCCAGCGAGTGTTCCATCCGGCTTGAGTTCAAGCAGAGTATCATACAAGCTTTGGAACACTTGACGTTCTACCAATGCGGTAGAGAAAGAAGGATCCAATTTCGGCGGATCTGCGTTAATCGCGATGTTCAGACTGCCTCCTGTTTTTGGAGCATTGTCGCCTCCGTTTGCAGCCGGTTTGTCACCACCCCCGCAACCGGCCAACAGCAAGGATCCGGCCAATACTGCCGTAAGTCCCAAACGAAACTTCTTGTTCATTTGCCATTTTCCCCTTTCTATTTTCGATACGAAAGCATTTTTCTAGATTGACTTTCGTTTTGTTTTACTATACGACAACAATATTTCTGAATCAATCAGAAAATTTTATCTTGACTTAACACTTTGTTTCTGCGAAATTTTGTAGTAATAGATTTATTTATTAATGGAGGGCTTGAAATGGCCAATCTGCTGGAAATCCGAAATCTCAAGACCCAGTTTCTCAGCGGCGGGCATGTGATTCCCGCTGTGGACGGTGTGGATATATTTGTTAAAAAGGGTGAAACTCTGGGAATCGTCGGCGAATCCGGTTGCGGCAAGAGTGTTACGTCGTTGTCCGTCATGCGGTTGCTTCCGAAAACCGGCGCCAAAATTGCGGACGGGGAAATTCTCTATAAAGGGACCAATTTGTTATATCTATCGGAAGATGAAATGCGGGAGATCCGGGGAAATGAGATTGCAATGATTTTCCAAGAGCCGATGACATCTCTCAACCCTGTTTATACAATTGGGGAGCAACTAAACGAAACGATTATGCTGCACCGCGGATACTCGAAGAAACAAGCGCGCGAGCACTCCATCCAGATGCTGAAGAAAGTTCATATCCCGCGTGCAGAAACGATTATTGACGAATATCCCCACCAGTTGTCCGGCGGCATGCGTCAGCGTGTCATGATTGCGATGGCGATGTCCTGTGACCCGGAACTGTTGATTGCGGACGAACCGACAACTGCGCTTGACGTAACGATTCAGGCCCAGATTCTCGACCTTATGCGCGAACTGCGGAACAAGCAAGGTACTTCCATAATGCTCATCACGCACGATCTTGGGGTCGTTGCCGAAATGTGCGACCGCGTCGTGGTCATGTATGCGGGGCAAGTGGTTGAACAGGCGGATATGTATACGCTGTTTGAAAATCCGTCTCATCCTTACACGCAAGGTTTGATGAAGTCCATCCCGAAAGTGGACCGGGATCAAGCCCGCCTGGATTCGATTCCCGGCAATGTTCCGCTTCCCGGTTCCGTAAAACAAGGGTGCCGTTTTGCCTCCCGTTGTCCTCAAGTGGAAGCAAAATGTCTAGCCGGGGCGCCGCCCCTTTTTGAACTGAAAAGCGGACAGCAAAGCCGCTGCTGGCTGCATGCAGATTCTGTGGTGAAGGAGGCAGCACACGCATGAGCACCATTCTTGAAGTCAAAGGCCTGAAAAAATATTTTCCGATCCGCGGCGGTATCTTGGGAAAAACACAAGGATACGTAAAAGCGGTAGACGATGTTTCGTTCAACGTACAGGAAGGGGAAACGCTTGGGATCGTGGGTGAATCCGGCTGCGGCAAATCGACCACGGGACGCACGATTCTCCGATTGACGGAACCAACGGGCGGAGATGTGCTCTTCCAAGGCCACAACTTGTCCGCTCTGAAAGGAGACAGCCTGCGTAAAATCCGGCGGGACATGCAGATCGTATTCCAGGATCCGTATGCGTCCCTGAATCCCCGTATGACGGTCGGCGCGATTCTGGAAGAACCGCTCAAGATTCATGGTCTTGCAAACGGTACGGAACGCAAACAGCGCGTAAAGGAACTGCTCGAAATTGTGGGATTAACGGAGTACCACTATACCCGGTATCCGCATGAATTCTCCGGCGGTCAACGGCAGCGGATCGGCATCGCGCGCGCTTTGATCACCAAACCGAAACTGATCATTGCGGACGAACCTGTATCGGCGTTGGATGTTTCGATTCAGTCTCAGATCCTGAATCTTATGAAAGACCTGCAGGAACAGTTCAAACTGACTTATATGTTTATCTCTCACGACTTGTCTGTCGTGCGGCATATCAGTGACCGTGTAGGTGTCATGTATCTGGGACGAATGGTGGAATTGGCTCCGAAACACGAGCTTTATGAAAATCCGCAGCATCCCTATACGCAGGCTTTATTGTCCGCAGTGCCGCACCCGAATCCACGGGAGACACGAGAACGGATTATTCTTTCCGGCGATGTTCCAAGCCCGGCGAATCCTCCTGCAGGCTGCGCGTTCCATACCCGCTGTCACGCGTGCATGAATATCTGCAAAACCGTAAGGCCCGAACTGAAAAAAACTACTGACGGGCATTGGGTTGCTTGTCATTTGTATTAAAACAGAAACCCGACACAAGGTACTTCCTGTGTCGGGTTTTAATCTTTTTTACCCCAAAAACTCGTAAGCCGGGAGGGTCAGGAATTCCGCATATTCGTTGCTTGTGGAACCTCACGCAACAATTTTGTTGCCAGTTCAAACTTGCCCGCGTTGAAGCGCTCTTCGCCAATGCTGTTCTTGATCTTCTGATACTGGATCCACTACCATACTTGCGTACGGGAGATTTCAGCGGTTGCCCCATCTTCCATCAGGTTAAAGATAGGCACTGCACCGGAGCCGCGCTGCCAAGCTTCAGTGTATTGAATACCGACGCTGATATTGTTGAGAAGTACCGCAACTCCACCTTCTTGCTTCGGTTCCGGCTAAACAAGGAGTCGTCCACAATGAGAACATCGGCACGATCATCCGAAGTCAACTGGGAGATCTTTTGAACCACGGATGCACCCAGCAATACCAAAAATTTCCGCCCGTTGTAAGCGTGGTGAGTTCGGTTATTTCGGTACATCGTGTCTTTCTCAAATCCAGAACCAGACTTCTGTTGGAGAACTCGAGGTAGACTTCGGTTTACGAAAACAAGTTCGAAGACGAACCGGAACACCTGTAAGACGGTAATGTCGGCACTCTTCGTAATTCCATCACGCTTAAGCAAAATACCAATGCGAAATTCCTTGAAGAAAGCGAATACCGTAGATTGGAGTTGATTATGATGCTGAATGTCTTGTACCATGAAAGAAACATCCTCGCTTTCTGTAGTTTGTTGTCGTCAACTCCAATCTACCAGAAAATGAGGGTGTTTTTGCTTTTAAATTCCAGAGGTGCCTAGCGACACAAGGGTTCTTGCGCTCATGTCAGATGGTCGCTCCGAAACATGAGTTATGATATATCAAAAGATCGACCCTGTTGTTAGGCAGTGAGACAAAAACTGGACGTTGGATTTGGTGAATGAAACAAAAGCAAAAGGCACCTATGGTCTTTGCCGCAGGTGCCTCTAATACATATAGTGAAACCTCACAATAACCTTCGATGCGACTTCCAAGTCTATTTTTCTTCCATCAATGTAGGCGGTAATTTTTTAAATCCTTTGGTAAAGTAGGTTAATACAACGATTCCGATCAGGAACCAAACGGCTCCCAATTGGAACGAAAGACCATCTAAGTGATACCATACATAGCCGACCACAGCTAACCCGAGCAATGGCATTAGTAAGTGCTTAACGTATGCTGTAGATTTTTGTTTAAAAATGAAATAGATGATAACAGACAGATTCAAGAACAAGAAAGCTGTCAACGCACCAAAGTTTACCAATGCGGTCAGTTTGTCAAGCGGAATGGCAAGGCTCACGACAACCGAGATAACTGCAACAACAACAGTGCTGGTGTATGGTGACTTATATTTCGGATGCACCTTGGACAAAAACTTTGGGAGCATGGTATCACGAGACATCGAATACAGAACACGTGAAATAGCCGCTTGTGCCACCAACGAATCGGCAATCCCCCACGCAATCACCGTTGCAACCGCGCAAAGAACATTCAGCCATTGTCCGCCTGCAATACCGGCAATCTCATAAAAGACAGTATCCTTATTTTCAAATTTACTGAGATCCGGCCCAATCAAAGCCGCAAGATACGTTTGGAGCATAAACAATCCACCAATTAGAAGCAATGACATAACGGTTGCACGTCCAACCACTTGACGCCCGCCTTTTGTCTCTTCTGAAAGCGTACTAATGGCATCAAATCCAAGGAAGCTTAATACAGCGATAGACGTGGCTGCTGCGACTACATCCATATTAAATCCGTCCGGATTAAAAATCGGCTTCATGTTAAAGGTAGCACCGTTTACCCCCTTTGCCACTGCCCAAATCGCTGCCACGATAAAAATCGCAAGCACAATTAACTGACCGATTAAGATCGATTTGTTCGCTTTCGCTGTCAATTCGATCCCACGAATGTTGACCACTGTATTCATCAATATAAATAATACAATCCATCCCCATATCGGCACGCCTGGTACGATTCCGGCCAGAGCGTTTGCCGCAACAACATACAAAAGAGCCGGAATTAAGATATAATCGAGCAGAATCATCCATCCCGCGATAAAGCCGACATGTGGATGGATCCCACGCTGGGCGTAAGTGTAAACAGAACCCGCTATCGGGAATGCTTCTGACATTCGGAAATAACTATATGCGGTAAAGATCATCCCAAACATTCCCAGTGCATACGCCAACACAACCATTCCATTCGACACTTCCGCAACATATCCATAGATACCCATCGGAGCAATAGGAACCATAAATACTAATCCGTAAATCACCAGATCCCAGAAAGTCAGGGATCGGTTTAGTTCTTGCTTGTACCCAAAATGTTCAACCGATGTTTGCAATTGTGCACTCATCTGCATCGTCTCCTCATTTGTATACTCGGGCTCCGTCCAGTTTCAATCCAGTAAATCTCTGTAGGACATTTTTGTATTTACTCCGGAACTTTTACTCCATATTTCTCCACAATCCAACGAGGCAACTCAACACGTGCCGTTTTCAGCGGATCCACGACTTGGCACACCCGCAAATCACTGGCAATACTGAGCAACATCCCTGCTTCCGAAGTATCAAGTCCAACTTCTTTTTCCAGCCAATGAATCATATTCTTAACAGCCCTATCCGCTGCTTCATCGAGTAATTTCGCTGACGCAATGGTGATGACATGATCCGTGGTAACCGCCATTGGGAGCTGCCAATCCTTTCCCTTGATCAGATCGAGTTCTACCGTTACTTCACCCGCAATTTCGACGCCGCAGACAACGATTTCACCGTCACCCATGGCTGCATGAAGATCTCCTAAAGCAAAAAGAGCACCTGGAACATTGACCGGCAATAATAGTGTGGTTCCTTCCCGGATCTGTTTGCAATCCATGTTGCCTCCATGATCGCCCGGAGTACCATTTGAGATCGCTTCATTTGCAGGAGCTGTACCAATTACCCCAATCATTGGATTCAACGGAATCTCCAACTTGTCATTAAAAATCGCCTTTCCGTTACGAATCGGCACCATCTTTATGACGTTGGAATCTAATCGATCACCAATCACTCCAAGCTTTGGTCCTGCGACCATCACGCCATGATCGGCCAGTTCAATTTTTTGAATACGAACAACAAGAATGTCGCCGGGTTCTGCTCCTTCCACATATACCGGTCCCGTCGCCGGATTGATTCGATTCCAATCCAATTCGGAGAATTGGGCATCCGCAGACTGAATTTGGTCTTCAAAACAGTCACATGTTTCAAACGCTACCGACGCACCCGGTTTTACAAACAATACCGGTTCATTTGTTGGTGCCATTGCATAGATCAGGTGTTCTTTTGGAATGCGGTACATTGATTCATAACTCCTTTTTCGAAAGACTTATTCACTAACTTACTTGTTAAAGTTTTGTTCTTGATCAAAAAAGATCGAGGTATTCATTCAGTTCCCAATCCGTTACATGAGCATTGAATCGGTCCAACTCCGCATACCGGAGTGTCATAAAATGACGTATAAAATCTTCTCCCAGCCACTCTTTAAACAATTCATCTTGCTCAAGCGCCTGTAACGCTGCAGACAAAGTGCGTGGCAAACTCTGTACATCCGCAATGTAGGCATCTTGGTTTTTCAAGAAACCCGGCGGTTCCATTCGATTGCGAATCCCGTCCAGACCAGCTGCCAACATAGCAGCCAATGTAATATAGGGATTGGTATCCGCTCCTGGAAGACGATTCTCCAAACGCGTATGGTCTCCACGTTTATGAGGTACCCGAATCATGGCGCCGCGGTGGTCATACCCCCATGATGCGGTAGTTGGCGCGAACGAATAAGATTGCAGACGTTTGTAACTATTGATCGTCGGATTCGTCAGAGCACACAGAGCGCCCGCGTGATGAAGCTGCCCCCCTATAAACCACCGACAAAGGTCTGAAAGTCCATCCGGTTTGGCAGGATCATAAAAAAGGTTTTCCCCGGACTCATTATAGAGCGATTGGTTCAAATGTGAACCGCTTCCACTTGTGGAAGCCACCGGTTTACTCATGAAAGTAGCAGTGTAACCCTTCTTATAAAGAATTTCTTTTATACTTGTGCGATAATAAAACGCCATATCGGCGATTTCCATTCCCCAGAACGGAGCGTGTGTAACTTCGAATTGTCCTGATCCGTATTCGGTATTGGCTACTTCGGGATACGCTCCCATTTCTGTAAGAGCTAACATGATAGAGGTTAGAACATCCTCCACCTCTGCCTGTTTCACCTCGGAAAAACATTGAAGCCCGTTCCAAATTGGTTGCATGCCTTTCTCCGTCTTGGTAAAAACATAAAACTCGTATTCAAATGCGCCACGAACTCGATACCCCTCACGTTCATATTGTTCAAGAACACGTCTTAGAACATGTCGAGGGGATACAGAGACCGGTTTCCCGTCTGATGATGTATAAAGATCCGCGATAACACGGGCTGTTCCCCGGGAATAAGGCAGAATTCCGAAGGTACTAAGGTCCGGTTTTAAGATCCAACTGGGATACCCTCCTGCGAATCCCTCCCCCGCACCCAATTGTATGGCGGCAGAAGTATCCATTGAAAACAAAACGGATGGAAAAGTAAAATCGCCTTCCATCATCGTCTCCAGAAAATGGCGCGTTGGAATATAGCGCGACCTTGGAATGTTCGAGTTATCATGCAGACAAACCCGAACCGTATGAATCTGATGATCCCGTATAAGTTGTTGGATATGACTTTGCCAGTCAGATGCAGCCATAGGATTCCCCCTTTAAAGCAGTAATGATCCCTTCAGAAGTCTGAAAGAATCAAAAAATTATTATTTGAAAGAAAGATACAAGCAAATTTTGTGCCAATAAAAAATGTTCGCTATATACGTACAAAATAAGTTGAAAGATTACATGCGTCCACTGTACATGGACTACTTGAAAAACGGCGGTTCATAGGATTAATATATAAATTTCAGAACAATCTCATCAAAGCCTATGATAAACTATATCTACGGATGGTTAATTTACAAATCATAGATTTTCAAGAATGAACCGCATTACATGGAGGTCAACTGATGTGGACAATCAGGTGATTGTGAAAAGTTCCGCCATGCAAACATTGTTTCATCAAGCGAAGCGAATTGCTTCCTTCCCTTCAACCGTACTGATAGAGGGAGAGACCGGATCCGGCAAAGAAGTGGTTGCGGAATTGATTCATCAACAGAGTCCCCGTTCAAACATGCCGTTTATAAAAATTAATTGTGGCGCCATACCAGAAAGCTTATTGGAATCCGAATTATTCGGGTACGAACGAGGAGCCTTTACAGGTGCAAAACGCGAGGGTAACCCCGGGTTATTTGAATTGGCCGACAAGGGAACCCTCTTGCTGGATGAAATTGGAGAACTGCCATTTCCTTTACAGGCAAAGCTGCTTCGCGTACTACAGGAACGTGAGATTCGTCGCGTCGGAGGCAGTTGGTCAAAACCGGTGGATGTTCGAATCATAGCAAGCACCAACCAGAACTTACACAAGATGGTCGAACAAGGCCGATTCCGGGAAGATCTCTATTACCGGTTGCACGTTGCCTATATTTTCGTACCTCCGCTTAGAAAGCGAAGGGAGGATATCTTGCCCCTTCTGGAATATTATCTGGAAAAAATATGCCGTGAATTTCAGATCGTTAGACGGTTCACCTCTGAAACACTGGAACTGTTACTGAACCATTCTTATCCTGGAAACGTGCGAGAGTTGCGTAATCTTGTAGAAGGCCTTTGTGTCAGTACGGAAGGAGAGTGGATCACACCTGATGTGTTACCCGCTTACCTGCACAAACAGCACGAATATCCCGATTCCCTGCAAGCACAAATTGATGAAACGGAACGACGGGTTATTCAGCAAGCACTGCAGAAACAGGGGAGCGTCCGTAAAGCAGCTAAGATGCTGCAGATCAGTCATGCGACACTATTGAGAAAAATGCAAAAGCATGGTATAGGAAGCGAGAGCAAACAGACTACGTAAACACATATACCCGCATGAAAAAAGGCTTCTTCGAAGCATAGCTCACACCGTAGCCAGACCGCGCTCAAAGGGAGCCTTGATTGTTTATTACTCAAGTTTCGCACCCTCAAGCAACCAGTTTCCCTTTGATGTTGCTGGGTAAACGGTTGATAAACTGTTTAACAATGCTTTTTGTTACACTCGTATCGCCAGTATCAAATTCTTTTAGGACTTCTTGAAGGAGAGCTATAAGCAGACGAACAGCGTCTACAAATCGAATGTCCTCGAATTCATCACAGCAGTCAAAGAACAAGGCACCTATGGTTCTGGCGTCCTGTTCGTTACGCGACTGTGTGGCAAGCATGATGTATCGAGTAAAGACGATGGTCGTATGAGCAAACATCAGGTCATAGGAACGCCCCTGAAGTTCCTTAACCAATTTCAAGTAGGACTTGGTAACCTTGAAAAACACTTCGATGTCCAAACGTTTGCCATAGATTCGGATTGGTTTTTCAGTTATGTCCCATCCTTGCATGGTTTCCTTAAAGTAGGAATACATATTTTTGCACTGATGTAAAAGAGACCAGTTCATATTGTCATCACGGTAGATCTCCGCATTCATGTTCTCAAGAACTATATTTGGATGGTTCGCTTTGCTTCTTGCTTTCATCAACATATCATTGGAAATATCAATGCCCACTATTTCAATATTTTGGGGGAGCAAAGGTCATAGATTGGAGATAAAATCTTGTATTTAACAATATTGGATGAATTTTTCAAAGGCATTATCCTCTCCGTATTAGTGGTCACCAATTATTTTTACAATACAGCCCTGCTACGCTGACTTTGTGAATCCATGTCTGGATTGGTGACCCCTTCTTTTGAGGGAACATATCCACTCCCCAAGGAGAAAAAACAAAGAGAGGGTTTGCAGCAGGATCCGCTCTTTATGGTTTGCATTCAACTTGTTTCCCCCTGCCTGATGTCGGTCCCACAAAGAACAACGGAGCCATCCCAGCCAATATTAACACCACCAGGAACCACTTCAGCATCTCACCGGCATTGGCCAAGCTATAAAGGATCGCCAACGCCCCAACACTAGTGATTCTCCCGATACTCAGTGCAATCTCGCGGGATACTACGAACTCCACTGTGTATCTCCCCGATTCGTCCAAACTGGCTATCGTGTTCTGGGTGATGGTCGTGAACGGAACTTCAATTAGAGGGCGGCTGACAGCCGCGACCACCCCGTACACCAACAGGAAGATCCATGTGGTTTCATAAACCAGGACCAGTAGTGATAAGCTCAACAGAAGTGTGCCGAACACCAAATAGATCCCTCTTTTCTCCGGTTTCCCAAACCTGCCCAGCAGGAAGAAGGTGATAATCGAAAGTGTCGTCGTTGCAGAAGCGAAATTGCCCAATACTCCTTCGTTTTTGGTTGAGGCATACACCCATAACCATACGGCGAATGTCAGGACCCCGTCACGGAAGGCGATTCCGACAAACGACCAAACAAGCCGCCTCCATTCCGGCAGCCGATTCAGATTGAACATCATCGACCATGAATATCTAGAGTCTTTCATCGTAACCGGCAGTTTCACCGCCATGGCCATGGAAAGAACAAACAGTATGAAGGACACCACAAAAATGGTCTTATATCCCTGCCATTCGGGCATTAAGGTGATAAGCAGCCCCGCCGCTACAGGCCCGACCATTTGCGAAAAGGATCCGAAGATTCCGTTCACCCCATTGAACCAATCCCGGTTGGAGCTTGTCGTGAAATCTACCGACAATACATTGACTGCCAGCCAGTAGAATCCGGAGCCGATTCCAAACACAATTCCAAGTGGAACAATCCAGTCTTTTGACTGGTGGCCAAATACTAGGATCAAGAAATAGAAAAAGATCTGGAACGCTCCCCCGATAATCAGACCTCTTTTACGATCGATCATTTTACTTAGCCAACCTGCCACGACGAAAGAAGGCAGCCAAGCAGCATAAGCAACAAAATTAAACAGCGAAACTTCAAAAAAGTTTTGCGTCAGCTTCAATAGATACACGTTTACAAAGATTCCCGACAGACTGTTTCCTAAGGCATTCAGACAAACCACGGCCAGTAAAATCCGCGTGGATCGGGAAAGTATGGAACTTTGGATGTTCGATTCTATCGGTTTCAACTCTATTTCACCCGGTTGTTAGTATGTTACTAGGAACGAAAATAAATGGGATTGCTAAGCGCCGCCACCAGCCAATTTTCGATTTCCTGAAGGTACCTCCAAACTTCTACTCGATAAAAATATCTGTCCTCTGCTGTCCATGTTTTTTCACAGACTCCAGTGTCTTCATCGACCACGATTTCATCTTCCACTCCACGATTTGAAATGATCTTCACGATATCGCCTTGTAAGAGATGAGTGACAGTCATTCGAACATCGGAAGTCGGGGATTCAACCATGTCGCCTATCATATAAGATCCACAGTGCAAATCGATGATCGGCCCCTCAGGTGAGAAGCTTAAAAATACATGTCCTCGATCGATTGCATCTAAGATCCCCTCTGACGTGCGGGATTCACTAAATACCCAATTCGTTGGCATTCCGTATTTGATAGAATGATGAGGGCCATGTGTGTCGCTGCCGCCTACAGCGACCAGTCTTCTTCCGGAAACGAGCTGTTCCTGCCACCAATTGAGAGTTTGTTGGTTTGACGGCCTCCAGGGCCCGTTCCATACCTCTACCCAGTCGTGATCGACGGAGAAATCCCATTTCCAACCGCAGTTCGGACAATACGGATGATTCAACGAGATTTTTGCGCCCTTCTCGCGTGCCTCCCGGATTCTCTCGTGCAGTTCCTCCATGGATGTCACGCGGAAATCCTGCAAAGGATCCTCCACTCCATAAAGATTGCAATGTCCCGAATTGGTTGTCAGTTCCATCCCCGGGATAAAGATAACAGGTGAGTCTTTAGGATAGGAAAAATTCTGGCTGACTGTGTTGTGGTCGGTCAGTGCAACAAAATCGAGTCCGATTGCTTCAATCCTCCGGGCTTTTTCCCAAAGAGAATAGGTACCGTCACTGTGTTCACTGTGAACGTGCAGATCCCCTTTTAACCAACTGCGTTGTTTCCCCTTGAACTCAAGAGTTAAAGTGACTTCGCAGCCTCCCTTGGGGATTTTGTACGCTCCCAACAATACCGCCCACTGACCGGGAACGAGATGGCCAGAGAGATAGCCGGGGGTTGCCTTCTCCATACCGATGGTGAATTCGGTTCTAGCCCCCCCGCTCCAGCCGCGTACCCGCATGGGGTCTTTTACTCCCAAATCGACGATGCAGGGATCCGTTCCGCTGCTTTTCACCTGATAACTAACATAGAGTTCTTTTGTATCTTCCGGCAGTTGAAAGGGGACTTCGATGTAGCTTCCCTGTTCTCCAGAATGTATGGTTCTAGTAAGGATCACTGCTGCTCCTCCCCTTGAAAATGATCCAAATCAACCCGCTTCTTAGTGACTGCCAACAATCGCTCCGGATAGTTGGTATCCACTAAATCAATTCCCCAGGCATGGACCTCTTTCCATATATCAGGATCGTCTATCAGGCTTCCACTGATCAATAAACCTTCATCATGGGCCTGCTCGATAAACTCCGGGGTGAGAAAGTACCACGGTTGGTTAAGAATCGTCGCTCCCACTCGTTTTGCATATCCGATTGGATTCCACATACGGGAAGCGGATATGATGCTGGTCATAACTTCGGAGTTCATACATTTCACCTTATATACGGCCTGATGGTCAAAGGACATCACCTGAACCTGTTTCACCATATCCTTACGAACCAACAACTCCACCAGTCTTTCTTCAATAGGTTGGTTCCAACTGGGAATGGGCTTTATTTCGATACTCAAGGGAATTCGGTCTTTTGCCCACACCAGGACCTCTTCCAGCAGGGGTATTTTCTCGCCTGCAAACTGATCAGAAAACCATCGTCCTGCATCGAGATTCAAAAGTTCCTTCACGGTCAGATCTTTTACATACCCGGAACCATTTGTAGTGCGTTTCACATCATGATCATGGAATACGACCAGTTCTCCATCCTTGGACATCTGAACGTCAAGTTCAATCATGTCAGCTTTTACTTCAACCGCCCTTATAAAAGCGGCCATCGTGTTCTCCGGAGCCTCTGCGGAAGCCCCTCGATGTGCCCCAATAAGGGGGCCTCGAGTAAAATCGAGATGATATGTCATCACGAATCCCCTTCCAGAATAAATTAGTCGCTACTCTTTGGTCGAACCGAGCATGATCCCTTTGACAAAGTACTTTTGAACAAACGGATAGATGATGATAAGCGGGATCAGCGCAATCATGATGCCTGCCATTCGTACGTTGGCAGTAATGAAGTCGCTGCTCGAAGTAGAATCGGACGCTATGATCAAAGACCGAAGAGCCAACTGCAGAGTATACTTACTGTCGTCGTTGATGTACAAAAGGGCCGAAGTAAATTGGTTCCACCGGTGCACGAATTCAAATAGCGTTACAGTTGCAACCCCGGGTTTCGCAAGTCGCAAATAAAGGTCGGTAAATATCCGAAACTCACTGGCTCCGTCAATGCGCGCCGCTTCCGCCAACTCATAGGGAACCGACAAGAAAAAGTTTCGCATCAACAAAATACTGAATCCTGACACCAGACCCGAAACTACCAAAGAGGTAAGAGTGTTAAGCAGTCCCAATTCCTGATTGACCACATACAACGGGATCATAATGGCTTCCGCCGGTATAATCATCGTTAGGATGATGAAGGTGGTCATCCATTTCTTGCCCGGCAGTTCCCGTTGCAGAAGCACATATCCCGCGAGTGCAGCCAGAAAAACATGGAACAGTGTTCCGATCACGGTGACGATCACATTGTTTACAAAAGGCTGCCACAGCTCGATTCCATTCCAGACAGTCTTATATCCTTCGAAGTTGATCTCCTTCGGCCAGAGCTTGATTCCCGGCTGCATGGAAGCAATGTTTGAGGAAAGCGAAACGGTCAAGGTATTCAGCAGCGGAATAATCATCGTAGCAATCAGAATCCAAAGAAAAACTGCGTTAAACCGTGCAAACCAACGTCCCTGTGGAGATTCGTTTTCCCATCTTCTGCTCATCAAAATCACCTGTATTCTTCGTCGTAACGGGTCAATATTCGGGTAACAAACACGAGAAGTAAAGTTGCCAAAATTACCAAGAACGCAGCGGCTGAAGCGAGGCCCATCTTGAATTGCAAAATCCCTTTTTCATAGGTATAGGTCATCAAGACGTCCACCTGTCTTGCAATTGCCGGATTGCGAAGCATAAAGATCTGGTCAAAAATCCGCAGGATCCCCATGGTGTTCAGAAGGAGTACCACTTTCATGGTGGGGATCAGCTGCGGCAGAGTAACATAGCGGATTAACTGCCACCGAT
>NZ_BDUF01000046.1:0-14114 GCF_002335525.1 Effusibacillus lacus | reverse complement strand
CTGCACCGTCAATCCGTGCCGCTTCATACAAAGAGGGATTGATCGCCACAATTGCGGCCAGGTAGAGAATGCAGTTGTACCCCATATCCTTCCAGATCGCGGTTAGAATCATGGTCGGTCGTGCATAATCTTCCTGTGTCAAAAAATGGACCGGTTGCTTTCCGAACCACTTCATCAACTCGTTAACCAACCCGCCATCCGGAGAAAGGATGTAAATCCAGATTCCTCCGACCACTACCCATGAGAACAAGTGAGGCATGTAAATGACCGTCTGCGTGAACTTCTTGAAGGAAACTCGCACTAATTCGTTCAGTGATAATGCAACCAGAACAGGCAGGAAGAAACCGGCAGCCAGTATTCCGCCTCCGATGAACAGGGTATTTTTCATGGCCTGCCAGAACATCGGATCCTGAAGCACGGTCGCATAATTATCGAATCCCACAAAAGGACGGTCTCCAATCACACGGAAATCCTGCATGCTGATAACGAATCCTCGAATCAGCGGATAGTAGGAAAAAAGAAGAAAGTATATAAATACGGGAAGCATCATGATATAGAGAGACCCGTATTTTTTCACTGCTTTTAACTTCCTCAATGCTTTCCACACCTTTTAGTCATTTTGCCATTAAAGAAAAAGGGGGGAGCGATCTCCCCATCTCTCACTGTTAATCAATCAGCTTGGCGGCTTTCAGTTCTTCCTGCATTTTCTGTACTGCCTCTTTCGCAGGCATTTGTCCTGTCATGGCCTTGAAAGCATAGTTCTGAACAATTTTCTCGGCTGCAGGCCAGTCTTTGGTAGCCACTTCAATGGTCGCCTTATTATCGAGAATGATCTTCTGGGCTTCCTTCACTCCCGGCAGCATGCCAAACGGATTCTGCCAGGTGGTGGTGTTTGGGATTACTACACCATGGTCCATGTTATGTTTCTTGCCTTCTTCGGTTAACTCATACTTTCCGTCTTTCATGATGTAGTCATGACCTTCGATTCCCAAGGTACTCAGGATGTTCCCCTCTTTGGAATGCCAGAATTCAAGGAACTTCATAGCGGTTTCCGGATGGAGAGCGTTCTTCGGAATTGCCCAGAGGCTGGGGTCGCCACGACGAAGCATAATTTTGCCGTCTGAACCTACTGCACCCGGAATCCCTTTGGCAACAAACTTGGTGTTGGGATCATCCTTCTGACGGATATTGTTAAACATTCCGACCCAAGCGTCCCAATACGTAACCATACCCACACGGTCCGTCAGGAACAACTCACGCATTTTCTTGGTATCGTTGGTGGCAAAGTTCGGATCTAGAATTCCTTCTTTATACAATTTGGCGAACCACTCGTAAACAGGAACCGCTTGTTCAGAAGCGTACGGGATAGTCCGCTTGCCGTCTTTGTCGATTACATACTTGTATTTTGCGCCCGCTGCACTCATAAAGCCCTGGATGTCATAGAGACCTGCAGTCGACAACCCATAGGTGTCATTCTTTCCGTTGCCATCCGGGTCTTTCTCTTTGAAGGCTTTTAACACCTGGTAGAAATCATCCAACGTCTTGGGATGCTCGAGATTCAGTTTCTTCATCCAGTCTTCACGGACAATCGGCAGGGTACCTCCTTCGAACTTGTTAAATACCCCATAGATACTTCCGTCTTTATAACGGATCATGTCCCATTCTTCCGACGGAATTACTTTCGGATCCGACAGTACGGGAGATTTCTTAATTTTCTCTGTGAGGTTCATTAGTACGCCCTGTTCGACCAGGATGTCCATTTTGTCTTTCGTCAGGTAAACCAGATCGTATTTCTCTCCAGAAGACATCGCTGCCAATAGCTTCTGGTCGTAATCGGAAGGAGGCTTAACCAGTTCTGCCTTAATTCCTGTTAATCGTTCAATTTCTTTCTCAAACAACTTGTTTTCTTCCGGTGTTTTTCCACCTACCACGTTTGTAAGGATACGAATGGTCTTTTCTTCCTGTTTTGCTTCGGACTGGGTTGTTGCAGACTGGTTGCTGCTGCAGGCAGTCAAAGCCAATGAAGATGCAAGAACCAACGGGAGTACCCGTCCCATTCTTTTTGTGATAAGTCTCATGTTATGCCTCCTTGGATGTATGTAACCTTGTGTTACTGCAGGAACCCCGCAGTACCATCTCAGATGCGATTACTACCTTTTGTACACTTTGCTGTTTGGAAGCCAATTGATCGAGCAACAGTCTTGCCGCTTCGCTTCCCAGCTCTTCCGCGTTTAGGCGGACACTGCTGAGGGGCGGTGAGAATTCCGGACTGAACACGGAGTCGTCGCTAAATGCAAACACCGAAAGATCCTGCGGAATTATATAGCCCAGTTCTTCTGCCGCTCGATACACGCCGAGAGCCATTTTGTCGGTATCAGTTATGACTGCCGTAATAGAAGTTTCATGAGATAATAGCCGTTTGGCAGTCTCATAACCGAAATCGACAGAGGTTAAAGATTCTTCCTTAAATAGAATCAAAGATCCGCAGCCAGACAATCCGGCCTTATCGATCGCCATTCGATACCCTTTTGCACGATCCTGGGCTACGGTGCGCTGTTCGGGGGCATTGAGAAACAGGATGCGTTTATGTCCCAAACCTATAAGATACTCCGTGACCTCGATGGCGCTTTTTACATTGTCGTTGTCTACGAATGCGATCTGGGAGTCGAAACCTTCAGGAGGTCGTCCAATTACGACCATCGGGAGTCCCCGATTCACCCGTTCCTCAATTCTCGGGTCATCGAGAGAAGGGTCAAGAAGGATTTCCCCGTCTACAGGATCAGATACCAGATGTTCGACTCTGTTTTGGTACTCGCTGGACAGCGTATTGACCAGCAATCGATAGCCTCTTTCATAACAAACCTTGAGTACTCCGTTTAACAGAGACATATGAAAGTGGCTGAACTTCACTTTTTCCCCCGGCATATTCAAACCAATGATGCGTGTTTCTTTGATCGCCAGGGTTCTTGCCCAGTAGTTCGGTTTATAGTTCAGCCGGCGGGCCACTTCAAGAACCCGTTCTGTCACCTCCTTGCTGATCGGACGTTTTTTGCTGAAAACATTGGACACAGTACCCTTTGATACACCTGCAGCTTTTGCGACATCGTCGATTGTGGCCAAGCAACTCAACTCCTGATTCTTATATTAAACCGGTTTAATTAATTTGTTATTGTGAAACAGTTAACTTTTTGTAAATCAGAACTGGATAGGCTTCTAGAATGCCAACATCGCGATTCTTGTGGTGATTTGAAAAAGTCAAGTGATTATTTGTTCTGTTTTGATGAAAAAAAAAGCAGCACACCAGAGAGAAAACTTAGATGGCTACCAGTTTATGGGGCAAACTGCATAAGTCCTGTAATAATAATATTTCCATCAATATAAGTATCTACGTCGTTTGCGTTTGAGTTCACCAATCAAACCTCCATCTATCTTAACCTAATGCATTTCATATGTTTTTTGTTTTTACTTCAGTCCTTTCCGATCTCTTATGCAATACTTTGGATACCCTCATGTTTGCGAATCACCTAATTCGTATAGTAACCAAGTGTTCATTGGATCTGCGAACCTAGGTTCGTTAACATTACCTATAGTATAACAAACGGATGCCTTAAACTGGATTCTTCTTTGTCCTGCTGCAAAGTTGGTGTACTATGAAAGTAGCATATTCGGAAAAAAGGGGATTCACATTGAACGAAATTCATCGCCCGCTTGCGGGACAAGTGGCCATTGTAACGGGGGCCTCCAGAGGCATCGGACGTGCCATCGCCAAAGAACTGGCCCGACTCGGTGCCGCAGTGGCGGTCAACTACATCTATTCAAAGGAGTATGCGGAAGAAGTGGCGGCGGGGTGTGAAGCTGCAGGCGGCAAATCCCTGCCTGTACAGGCGGATGTGACCAAACCGGAGGATGTGTCCCGGCTGGTTGAAACGACCTCCCTCTACCTCGGCAATCCCGATATTCTGGTCAACAATGCCGGGGTCGCGAGCCACAGTCTGCTGCTGGACACTACCGAATATGAGTGGGACCAGGTCATGTCCGCGAATCTCAAGGCTCCTTTTCTTTGTACAAAAGCGGTTCTTCCGCACATGATCCGGAAAAAATACGGCCGGATCATCAATATGTCGTCCATCTGGGGAATCGCCGGTGGATCGGGGGAAGTGGCCTATTCGGCCGCCAAAGGAGGCCTCATCTCGTTTACGAAGGCATTGGCCAAGGAAATGGGCCCCTCCGGCATCACGGTCAACGCCGTTGCACCCGGAGTCGTGGAAACCGATATGCTGGCACAGCTTACCCAGGAGGACCGACGGATGCTTTCGGAAGAGACCCCCGTCGGCAGGCTTGGAACACCCGAAGACATTGCCGGCGTAGTGGGTTTCCTGGCCCTTCCTTCGTCCGGGTTTATTACCGGGCAAGTCATATCTCCAAACGGCGGATTCGTAACTTGAAAAAGTTGCAGCAACAAAAAAGCTGGCTGCAGGAAAACGGCCTTATAGCCATTCCCTGCAACCAGCTTTAGTAGTTGTGGTTGTCATTCTTGATCATGAAAAAGGAACACCGCCGGTGATCCCACGCCTGTTCGGCGACATCGGTGGTGAAGTACCCCCGGGAGACATACTTGTAAAGGTCTGGCAGGCTCGTAATCGGGATCAGTACCCGATTGAGCTTGCCAAGCCCCCACTCTCCCGAGTCCTCATCAACCTTAACCTTTCCTGCATAGGCAAGGTTAAATCGCTCTGATAGGTCATCCCCGACAAAGGTCTCGATGACCGCAGCATACCTGTAGGCGGTATCGACAAACAGCATGTGACGGGTTTCCTGACCTTCCGCTTTCACCTGTCTTAGAACCTCAAGGGCAGTAGCCATTTTTTCTGCTGTTTCCGCCTGCTTGAACTGCTGATACGCTTCGGTGATGTCCTTTCCTGTGGAATCAAATACTTTCCCGTTTTTCATTGTTAATGGAAAGAGAAATGGTTTCTCCAACAAGTGAATCCCCCCTGCCGGTCCGCCCCCACGGCCCGGTTCTTGCAAGAGTTTTATTATCCATTATCCCTTTTTTAACGCAGTATAAACTTCCGTATCATATTTTTCCGCCAATTTCGGGTCATAGGTTTTCACGTATTTGGGTTCTGCCGACAGTTTGGCTCCATAGAACATGACATCCCGGACTTCATCCACTGTGATGTCGACTTTGATCATGTTGAGAGCGACTCCCTCGAGCCTTTCCGTGTCCGCTTTCGCCACCCCGCTGATGGAATAGCAGGAATCCGGTCCGGGAATCGCTACCGAGACCCGGCCGTCCTTGTTAATATTGGAAACCACGCGGGAACGCGGATCGATGGCAAACCGGATCAGCTTGGGGTTTACCGCGAGCAGCCAGGATATGGCCGCCACATTGGGGGCCCCTGTTTCATGGTCCGTGGTATGCAGAAAGACCAATTTTTCACCTTGCAAAAAATCAACAAGTTCCTGCGACAATTCAGTTACAACTTTTTCCGCCATAGAAATCCCCTTTCCAACCCAAGCAAATTTTTCCCTATTATACCACAATCGAGCCGGATGCCACTGTCGAATGACGGGAAAATGCCTGAAGAACTCCCCGGGAATGCTCAAGGAATTTTTGGGAAATCTACAATTCGAAAGGAGAGATATCATGAATGTTTCGGAACGGCCTGCCCTGCAGTCCTCTATGCCTGACGATCACCTGATGGCAGCCCGATTGGCGGAAGACAGCTGGTTGGAAGAGCAAAGTCTGCGGTCCCAGTCTGCTTCAGAAGGTGAATCAGGGGAACAGGACGACCTTGGGAGCAACGTGTTATTCGTATGAAGAAAGCCACCTGGCGACGTGCAAAGGCACATCAGGGGTGGCTTTTGTTTAAGGTGGCTTCGTCCGCAATCAGGCGGTATTAAGCCTGACTCGCATATGCTTTCTGCTTCTCGTAACGGTCGCGTTCGTTCTTCTTCAAGTATTTCTTGCGCAAACGAACCGATTGCGGCGTGATTTCACAATACTCATCATCGTTCAGGTATTCCAGCGACTGCTCCAAAGACATGATGCGCGGTGTCTTCAACTTCGTGGTTTCCTCTTTCGTGGCGGAACGCACGTTGGTTGCGGCCTTCACCTTTGTCACATTGACAGTCAGGTCGTTGTCCCGGTTATGTTCCCCCACAATCATGCCTTCATAGACTTCCGTTCCCGGTTTGATGAACATCACACCCCGGTCTTCCAGCCCTTCAATCGCATAAGTGGTGGCGGTACCCGATTCGTTGGCGATCAGAACACCCTGCCGGCGGCCTTCGATTTCACCGCGGTAAGGTTGATAAGAGTCGAAACTGTGGTTCATGATGCCATATCCCCGTGTCTCTGTCAGAAACTCGGTCCGGAAACCAATCAGGCCGCGGGCGGGAATAAGAAATTCCAGACGTACCGTGCCGGTTCCGTTGTTGATCATGTTGGTCATGTCCGCTTTCCGGGCACCCAACCGCTCAATTACGGCACCCATGTATTCTTCCGGGACATCGATCACCAGATGTTCAAAAGGTTCCATCTTGACGCCGTCTTCTTCCCGAATGATGACCTGCGGCTTGGATACTTGCAGTTCATAGCCTTCCCGGCGCATGGTTTCAATCAAAATGGACAGATGAAGCTCACCGCGTCCGGATACTATAAACGCGTCAGGAGAGTCTGTTTCTTCCACACGCAATGACACGTCCGTTTCCAGTTCGGCCATGAGGCGATCCTTCAGCTTGCGGGCGGTTACATGCTTGCCCTCTCTGCCGGCAAAGGGCGAATCGTTCACAAGGAACGTCATCTGCAGGGTGGGTTCGTCAATTCGAAGCAGCGGCAATGCTTCCGGCTGTTCGGGGTCGGCAACCGTTTCGCCGACGTTGATATCCCCAAGTCCCGCAATCGCAATAATGTCCCCGGCTTGGGCACTCTCCACCTCGACACGGTTCAGCCCGATAAATCCGTAAAGTTTGGTTACCCTGGACTTCTGGATGGTTCCGTCCACCTTCATGACGGCGACCTGGGAGTTCAGTTTGATTTCCCCGCGTTGAATCCGCCCGATGCCGATTCGACCCAGGTAATCGTTATAGTCCAACAATGTAACCTGAAACTGGAGCGGCTCCGTTGGGTCTCCTTTTGGCGCCGGCATGTGCTCAATAATCGCTTCGTACAACACCTTCATGTCATTGGTTTTCTGCCCGGGGTCTTTTGTAGCAAAGCCGTGCAGAGCCGAAGCGTAAATGACAGGGAAGTCCAATTGGTCGTCGTTGGCGCCCAGTTCGATGAACAACTCGAGCACTTCATCCACAACTTCGTGGGGGCGTGCGTTGGGACGGTCAATTTTGTTGAGGACGACAATGGGAACGAGATTCTGTTCCAAAGCTTTGCGCAGAACGAAGCGGGTCTGCGGCATGCAGCCTTCAAATGCGTCTACCACCAGCAGAACGCCATCCACCATTTTCATGATGCGTTCCACTTCGCCGCCAAAATCGGCGTGTCCGGGCGTATCCACGATGTTGATGGTGTACCCGTTATATTGAATTGCCGTGTTTTTGGCCAAAATGGTGATTCCGCGCTCCCGTTCCAGATCGTTGGAATCCATTACCCGTTCTTCCACATATTCGTTTTCCCGAAAAATCCCCGACTGCTGCAGCAGTTTATCCACCAAGGTCGTCTTCCCGTGGTCGACATGGGCGATGATGGCTATGTTTCGCAATTTATCTTGGTGAGTCATGACATTCCTCCTATTTGATCACACAAAAACCATCATACCATAACCGAACCGGTTTTATGTTTATAATTCGTTAAATTCCAAAGAAACGGAGTGCTGACGGTTCCAGTTTGGGTGACATTTGGTAGATCACAGAAACCTGGTGCTGCAAAATGAATTCCAAATGATAAGCGCATTCTTCCACAGTGCCCTGCAAAACCAGAACATGATTCCGGTACACCTCTTCCAGAAAGAATCCGCTGACCGTATTTTCCCCGATCAGGATGATCGGAACCACCCGTTTGAACTTGGAATGCACAAGGTTCCTCTTGGCTTGTATTAAATCATCCACCAAGGCTCCCGGAAGAGGATCCAATTGATATTTTTCAACAGTTTTGACCAAATAAATCACATCGTCCGCTTCTATGTAAAGATCCGCCTTGAGACCTTCCGGTTCGGACAGAAGCTTGTCCTTTTCGAGCTTGCAATCCATATCAACCAAAGCTCTGTATATACTCTCTTTCAGCGCAGGCGAACGGAAATACTCCAGCATTTGCGACATCAAGCCCATATCCGGCAACCCCTCCATCAAACTTGCCATCTATTATAACACTCCCAAGGACCTCTTCAACCCCGCTTCAAAGGCGGCATCGTCCGCTGCGGTTCGCTTCTTCGGGCCTCTTGTCCGCCCCCCGCCCCGTCGAATCCTGGCTGAACGTTCCCGTACTTCCAACAGAATCGACATATCGTGATCCACATATTCCTTACCGTTTATTCCCAGTACTTTGCACTTCTTGCCCAAGGCGATGGCGGCCAATCCGATGTCCTGTGTGATTACCAAGTCCCCCGCGTGACACCGGTTTATAATCTCCATGTCTGTGGATTGGGACTGATCGTCGACCATAATATGGGTTTCCCCCGGGATCTCATGGTGGTAATTCGACACTGACCAACATTTGATGCCCAAGCGGGCTGCATATTCCCGTGTGATTCTGACAACTTCCCGCGGACATCCATCCGCATCAATCCAGATCTCCACAACCCCCCGCTCCTTTGCTTGCCTTTAAATTTCTTTAAGTGTAACAAGAAACAACAACCGCTGCCATCCGGCAGCGGTTGAAGTTTGAACACATTTTGTCAATACATAATAATCGCAAAGGCCGCCCAAAAAGCTGCAGCAATTGCGGCCCCGACCAGTGCAGCCAACAGAAATCCCTTGCCATATCGTCCGAACAGCCCCCGAAGGAAGCCCATTGACCACGGAGCTTTCACATCCGGATAAGCGGCATGATATTCTTCTTCGATTGGAGTAAATTGCTTGTGCAAACGCCGCTGTTCCTCACGTTCCTTGGTGTCTTCCAACTTCCTGTCGTCATTCATGGGCCGAACCCCCTGTTGCGGTTTACACATAGTGTATCCCCGTGTTTAGGTGTTCATGCCGGGTGGTTCTTACTCATGATTGGTAATTCTAAGCAACAGCCTGTAATCCAAACTTTGCATCTCCAAGGCATCGTCCAGAATATTTACTTCCACATCGTCCGGATCAACCGGAAGCGACAATGAAGGCACTTCTTCCTCAAAATCAGACGGGTGAAACAGAAATTCAAGGGCAATTACCCGTTCTGCTTCCCCTTCCACAATGTCGCACATATCATACCTGGCCTGAAATTGTGCCAATACAACGGTGTCCTCAGCAATAGGGTTGTCCCATTCAAGCCTGCACCAAACGGTTGAATCCTGCAAAAAATCATCAAGAAAAGAAACAAGATCTTCCAAGCTGTTGATTGAGTCGTCCAATGTACTGCCTCCCGGATGTCATGAATTGTCCGCTATTTTATAGGATTGCACGATTAACCGGTCGAGTTGCTGACTCTTTTCAAGAACACCGGGGTCAAGCAGATCCCCTTTCTGACTGATTAACCGATGTAGTTCCATTCGCAGCTGGTCAATTTCACTCAGAATCGTATCATTCTTCATCTAATGCTTCAATCCCTTACCAGTTTGGAGTGTACTTTCAATTATACTGAACGGCTGAATCAGTGAATAGTCAGGAAAAAACATCATGATCTGACAAGAATCGCGTCAAATCTGGGTATAAATGCAGGATTATATCGAATGGACAGTCAGTTTCCTTTATATTTCGATTTCCTTTGTTTGTGTGTATAATAAATATAAAAACAGGTGGGAAAGGGGAGGAGCCATGTCTCAGGTACAAAAGCTCCGCATCAATTTCAAGACCCTGGAAGAGTTCAAGAAGTTCAGGGAAAACGGTCTGGAAGAACTTGCCATGCATGAAGAAATGCAATCGAAACTGATAGAAGAAACCAGTGAGTCTCCCTTCTATGGGATCTATGAAGACGGCAAACTGGTCGCCCGTATGAGTTTGTACAGAATCGAGGCAAAGTATGACCGTTATTTTGATCCGCCCCAAGATTATCATGAACTGTGGAAGCTGGAAGTCCTGCCGGGTTACAAGGGCAAAGGCTATGGTTCTGCGTTGGTGCGATACGCACAGTCCTTGGGATTGCCGATCAAAACCAATGTCCGGCTAGGCGCCCAGGAATTTTTCATTAGGCTCGGTTTTTCTCCGGTAAAATATGACCCCGCACGCGACCGGGGAGAAAATCCCTATGTTTGGAAGCCTTAACCATACCTGTATTTGACAGCCCTTGAAGGAGGATTCCGCTTGCTGTCTGCCGATAAAATTCAACGCATCAATGAACTGGCACAGAAAGCAAAAACCGTCGGCCTAACAGAGGACGAACGTTTGGAGCAGCAACAGTTGCGTCAACTGTATCTGGATTCGTTCCGGAGCGAATTTCGAAAGCAATTGGACAGTATCAAGTTTGTTGAAAACGGCAACATAACGAAACCCCATTGAATGCAGCAAGAGGCGCAGCTCCACCGGCGCCTCTTGCTTTATTCCATTCGTTCCAGATTGCCGTTTGTATCCATACGGAAGAAAGTGGCAGCTTGCATATCCTCAAGATCCCCGCTGAATAGCGTCAGTTTGCGGGCCCGCTCCATAATTTGAACCAGTGACCGGTAGTCCTTCTTGATGGAATCATGCTCCTGGCTTACTTTTTGCAATTGGGATTCCAATTTTTGGTTTGCCAAAAGGAGGTCCTGCAATTCTTTTTCACGATTGGCCAGTTCTTTCTCCAACTGCCGAACATGATTCAGGAGAGCAGAGTGTTCCTGTTTGACTCCTTTCAGAAACCGTAAAACATCATTCCAGGAGATTTGGGGTTCTTCAGCGGAAAGCTTGTCATGGAGAATCGCATCGAACCTTTTTTTCTTGTTATTCTTTAATTCTTTTCGTTTGCTTCTTGCCAGTTCAATCCCTGATTGATAGGATTTGCGAACACATGCATTCCACCGGTATCCGCAGGCTGCCGCCGTCCGTCCCAATCTTTCCGCACATTCGCCAAATGCCGCCAATTGGGTGCTGCCTTCTTGAATATGCCGCAGGATTATGTCAGCCAAGACTTTGTCGTCTTCTTCCGTCCAAGCATCCTGACGCATCGCTTTCATCCAGAATATACCCTCCCAAAGCATTTTTGCTATTATATGCAGATATAGAAAAAGATAGCCTAGATATGGTTATATCCAGATTCCGGCAAAAATAATCAGCCACCATTATCGGTGGCTGAAACTATGCAAGGTTCTTGATCATTCTTCTCAGAAACCGCATCGTGCGGCGTCTTTTCACCAATGTGCCTCTGATCGTCATTGCCAGCGGCAGCAATCGCAACAGGAATGTTGTCAGTCGGTAATATCTTGCCATTTTGACCAATCGGTCCCCACCCTTTCCAAGGATCTTTATGGATAGTGTGGCCGCATCTGTCTTTTCTATTCGGTCCTGCCGGTTTCCATTTCTTTGTAATAGATGACCGATTCCGTTTTGTCAATTGCTTCCTGCACAAGTGCTTCTATATCCAGATTCCGTTCGGCCTTTTCCGTTTCTTCAAGACGGGGACGGGTACGCGGAGATTTCGGCATAAAAATCGTACAGCAATCTTCATAGGGCAGGATTGAAATTTCATAGGTTTCCAACTCTTTGGCAATTCTGATGATGTCAACCTTGTCCATGGCTACAAGCGGACGCAGGATGGGGATGTTGGTAACATGATTGATGACATACATGCTCTCCAAGGTCTGACTGGCAACTTGCCCCAAACTTTCCCCTGTCACCAGAGCCAATGCTTTTCGACTGTGAGCAAGGCGATCTGCGATCCTGAGCATGAAGCGTCTCATTACGGTAATTGACAGTTCTTCCGGACAATGCTGACGAATGGCCTTCTGAATTTCCGTGAAGTGGACAACGTGCAGACGGACTCGACCGCTGAGCCCGGCCAGTTTCTTGGCCAGGTCTTCCACTTTTTTCCTTGCTCTGTCACTGGTAAACGGATAGGAGTGAAAATGAATGGCTTCAATTTCCAAGCCTCTTTTCATCGTCATCCAGCCTGCGACAGGGGAATCAATGCCCCCTGACAGCAGCAGCATGGCTTTGCCCGATGTTCCGATAGGCAAGCCTCCGGGACCCGGTATGACTTCCACATATAAGTAGGCGGCTTCCTCCCTGATTTCACAGGTAAATGTAAGTTCCGGATTATGCACATCCACTTTCAAGTCAGGAACATTGCGCAGAATGTGGGCTCCCAATTCCTTTGTCAATTCCGGAGAAGTAAGAGGGAACCGTTTGTCGGCTCTCCTGGCCTCTACCTTAAACCGGATGGGTGTCTGGACCACTTTGTTGAGCAAATCAACAGCCGCTTGTTTGATTTTATCAAGATTTTGTTCTACGGTAATTACCGGCGACATGGAAACAATCCCCGGAACCCAGCGAAGTTTGTCCACTACCTGTCGAAAGTCAGTTCCGTTCAGGTGGATTACCACTCTGCCTCCGATCCGGGTAATCTTGACCTTGTCAAATTCTTTTACCGCCCGCTGCATGTTCTCGACCAGTTTCTTTTCAAAATCGGACCGGTTTTTTCCTTTAATCGAGATTTCCCCATAGCGGGCTATCAGCAATGAATACATGGATGTTACCTCCGTGTAAGCAGGCGCAGATCCCCGACAATTCGGGCCAGGGCGCTTACAGTATGCTCAATGTCCTGTTCGGTGGTATCCGACGACAAGGACAGCCGGATCGCCCCCTCCAACCGTTGTTGGGAGAGTCCCATCGCCTTAAGAACGTGACTGTAGATTTTCTCTCTGGAAGAACACGCCGATCCCGTCGACACAAACACACCTTCCATTTCCAACGCGTGTACAAGCACTTCCCCCTTGACGCCCGGAAATGAAACATTGACTATATGGGGCGCGGCATGATCAACAGAGGTATTGATATGTACATCCTGAATGGTAGTTTGAAGCGATTCTGCCAGTCTGTTGCGCAACGCCTCCATTTTGGAACGATTGGTTTCCAAAAAGGGAAACACCGTTTTGACAGCTGCGCCAAACCCGGCTATACCCGGGACGTTTTCCGTTCCCGAGCGGAGTCCTTTCTCTTGGCCGCCGCCAAAAACCAGGGGAATCAATTCGATCCCCTCCCGTACATACAGCGCTCCTGTCCCTTTGGGTCCGTGCAGTTTATGGGCAGATACGGTCAACATGTCGATCTTGTCATCTTTGACCCGAATCGGAATTTTCCCGTAGGCTTGTACCGCATCCGTATGAAAAATCGTCTTGGGTCTTGACGATAACAGGGTGCCAATTTTTTTAATGGGCTGAATTGCGCCTGTCTCGTTGTTGACATACATGATGGAAACCAGGATGGTCTCATCGCTCAATGCTTTTTCAACATCTTCCACCCTAACTCTTCCGGTCTCGTCCACTGGCAGGTAGGTAATGCGGAAACCTTCTCCTTCCAAGTGTTTCATAGCGTCCAGGACGCAAGCATGTTCAATGGAACTGGTTATGATATGATTGCCGCGTTGCCGGTACCGGCGGGCAGCTCCCAGGATCGCAAGATTGTTGGCCTCCGTCCCGCCTGATGTGAAAATTACTTCGGATGATCTGGCGCCCAGCGTCCTGGCTATCTCCTCCCTCACCCGGTCGACTCGCTCTTCGGCTTCGAGCCCTTTTCTATGCAAGGAGGACGGATTCCCGTAATACCGGGTCAATGCATCTGTCATCTCTTCCAGCACTTCCCGATAAGGACGTGTCGTGGCGCTGTTATCCAGATAAATCTCCCGTGTCACGCAGCATCCTTCCTTTCCGATTTCCGATTAGTATCCCCTTGAATCCATTCCAACATTATAGCCTTGGTCGTGCAAAGCCACAAGGCATATTTTACAGGCTGTAGTTGTTCTGTGATATTGTCACCCTGTAACTCGTCTGTGAAAATGTCACCATGGGACAGGAGACGATTACACTGACAACAACAGAATTAAA
>NZ_BDUF01000045.1 GCF_002335525.1 Effusibacillus lacus | reverse complement strand
CTTTGTTCCCCTGCAGCAGGATCTGGATTCCGGCTTCATCCAACCGCTTGATGTCACGGTAGATACTCCGTACGGATGTACCGCACAGTTCCGCCAAAGCGGGAGCGGTAATCCCCGGTCGTTGCTGGATCGTCGTCAGTATAAAAAACAGCCGTTCCACCAAATCCATACAATCACCCCAAATATTCCCTCATTAATTATAATTTTAGCTGAAATCGTCCTCGTTTCCACTGATTTTTTTCAATATTGATAAAAAAAAGAGAGACCTCCATACCTTGGAAGTCTCCTAAACTACTGTTTATACGAACCGTTATTCCAACGAACCGTCCATTTATTGATAACCGCTGTGTCGCAAATGTTGATCAGGTCTTCATCCTCAATCATGTGCAATCCCCCTTTGAACTTCTTCCCGAATTAAATCATCTGACTTCACTGTCACAATGTATACTTCCTCAACCCCTTCTGCCAATTCCAGTATCACAGTATCTTTCACTACGAATCTTACAATCCCGCAAATATGGGTTATAAAAGTATCGTAGATCCTCCCTGCACTCCGGCAGCCTCTGGGAACGGTGTGTGTGCTGTTGGCTACATATCCGATTTTCCCAAGGGGCATGATCTCCGCTTTAATCGCTTCTTGGTCATGCGGATTGTCAGGATCCTTTGTGAGATGCACGATTTGTCCGACTTTAATAAACTCTGTGCCGTAATAATGATTCGTGCCCGTAATAGCAACATACACCGTTCTTTCATTGGCTTCACCCTGGCATTTAATTAATATTTGGATTATCATGGACCGCCCTTTAATGAGAGGTCCAAAATTTGTGGTACGTTAGCCCTTAAGAGAGGCAGTTTTGCCGGGTTAAGGTAGAGCATAACACCCACTCTCAATCTACACTTCATTAAACAAAACCAAATCAACAAGTCTTAGCGGCGGTAGATTGGCTCGTTCAGCTTCCACCAGAATTTCTCGAGAGTACTTGCCGCCGGATAAATAATCTTGAAGAGCAAATACATAGGCATGATACTTAATGTAATCTTCAATATACTCGTTGCCATACAAGACTCGGCAAACATTGGAATCAAATATTGGAAAGAGCCCCGGGAACATAAAATGCAGCAGTTTGGTCGTTGTAGGGAAATTGTAACGTCCGGATCCGTAATTGATGATTTCGTTTGCCAACTCGACAAACTGGTGTATCAATACTGGTGGTCGTCCGTTACCCGTACCGAAAATCCTTTCACCGTGATGGGCGGCCATTTTGGGATCACCCAAGCCTCCCAGATAGGATTCGGTTCCCACTTCTTGCAAGGTGCATCCGGCAAACAGATGCTCAAGTGCGGCCAATTCTCGTATGGCTCGGTGATCAAGTTTCGTTACAGGAATTCGTGCAATCCATGAATATACATAAGAGGCCCGTTCTATCCAGACGGTTTCCAATTGATTAACTGGCCTCGTTTCTTCGAACCTTTGTATAAAATACGGGTATGACTTGTTGTACCAAAACCCTCTATCAACCTTGCTAGATGGGCTTTTTTTATATAAGTGGCTTAATCCTCGAGCAATTGAATCAGGATTTAATCTTTCATTAAGTACGTTCATTACCGTCTCGCTGGGATGTCGTTTCATCTTTATTCCTCCAAACAGCCTATAGTAATGGTAACTCTCCAACAAGGATTCCCGTTTACATCCAACATTTGATCGACATCGCATTGATCCGCATGTTTCTCCAAACTCTCCAGACCGTTTGAGATCAAATACGAGAAGAGCTGCTCTTTTGTATATTCTTCAATACCTTCATAAGTAAGAAAGTAGGTTAAAAATGTATATCCGCTTTCAGCCCAAATTTGTGCCAGCACAGGACGGCTATCTTCAAGCTCAAAGACACTTTGGTATTAAGTCAATAGAGTAGACACAAAAAGTAGAGATTTTATGCTGCATTTTTAATAGATTGATAGTACATACGTTCGTGTTCGATGGGT
>NZ_BDUF01000044.1:14271-65719 GCF_002335525.1 Effusibacillus lacus | reverse complement strand
CCGGTCAGGCTCACTACGGGGCTACATCCCAAAAAACAATCTACCTATCCATTGTGATCTCTAAAATCTGTGTCTACTATTAAGACTAGCATCAATTCTTATTTCGGGTATTCGAATGTAGTCAACTTCGACGGTTCCATTATTGCAGAGTGTGACGGGACACCCGACCAAGTCACGTATGCGCTGTTGTCGATCAGTGCGATTCGGGACGCGCGTATGAACTGGACGGCGGAAAACCATCTTTTTAATCTGAATCACCGGGGCTATGCGGCTTACGGTCTGGCGGAGGGCGACTCCAGATGCCCATATGATTACATTTACGCTTGGGCAAACCAGCCTGAAAATTTTAAAGATCAGACTGAAAAGATCACCCGGCCCTATCCGGTGCCTTCTGACGAGAAAGAAAGAAAATATCGATTGATCAAGAGGAGGGGTATTCAATGAAAAAATGGTTATGGAATTCGGCTGCTGTGGGGTTGGCTATGACAATGCTGCTCACTGGTTGCGGGGGAGCAAAAAAAACATCCGGCAATTCCGGCGGAGGATCAGACAGTGATGGAATCAAAGTGGGGATACTCTTTTCACTAAGCGGTGCGACAGCCGTTACTGAAAAGGGAATGGCAAATGCCGCGCTGCTTGCTATTGAAGAAATAAACGCCAACGGAGGGGTAAAAGGAAAGAAACTCATCCCCGTTCAAGAAGACTTGGCATCCCAACCTTCGGTTGCTGCAACCAAAGCAAAGAAATTGTTGCAGCAAGACAAGGTTGTGGCTATTGTCGGGGGCTACACCTCAGCCAGCCGACAGGCGATGCTT
Organism: Effusibacillus lacus; assembly: GCF_002335525.1. Taxonomy (NCBI): domain Bacteria; kingdom Bacillati; phylum Bacillota; class Bacilli; order Caryophanales; family Alicyclobacillaceae; genus Effusibacillus; species Effusibacillus lacus. The sequence goes on along the minus strand of NZ_BDUF01000044.1, from coordinate 64,904 downwards.
CCGATTGTGGAGCAGAACAAAGGCGTCTTGGTCTACCCGACCCTTTATGAAGGGGAAGAGTGTTCAAAAAATATCATATATACCGGCGCCACTCCCAATCAACAGTTGCAAGACTTCGTCCCCTGGATGATCGAGAATTACGGCAAAAAGTTTTTCTTTATTGGTTCTGATTATGTGTATCCTGCTGAAACCAACAAGCAGGTGAAAGCCTTGTTGAAGAAATTCGGAGGCGAAGTGGTGGGAGAAGAATATGTGCCAATCGGACATTCCGAATTTGCTTCAGTAATTAACAAGATCAAATCCGCTCAACCGAATGTGATTTTCTCCGATTTGGTGGGCGACAGTGTGGCGGCTTTCTACAAACAGTACAAGAGCTATGGTTTGGATCCTGCCAAAATGCCGATTGCAAGTCCGATTACGGCTGAAACGGACCTTGCCGCGATGGGCGCTGAAGTGGGGGAAGGCCATATCACTTCTTACGGGTACTTCCAGTCGCTGGATACGCCGGAAAACAAGAAATTTGTTGAAGCGTACCATACAAAATACGGTCAAAACGAACCGATCACCTCCGTGATTGAGGCTGCCTATTTCTCTACTCATTTGCTGGCCAAGGCGCTGGAAAAAACAGATGACATACGAAATGCGGAAAAATTGATCAAAGCTTTCGCAGGTTTGGAGTTCCAAGCTCCGCAAGGCAAGATCAAGATTGATGAACATAACAATCATGCGTATCTGTACTCACGGATCGCAAAAATCGGCAAAGACGGTCAATTCCATGTGGTGAAAGAATCGAAAGAACCGATTGCACCTGAACCGTGGGCAAAGATTCTTTTCCCGGATAAAGAGAAAACTTGTCATCTCCATTAATCAAAACGACAGGAGTGGGGGTGACCTTACTCCCGCATCAAAAAAAGAAGGGGGGATTGTAGTGGAAATCATGCAGCAAATTGCGGACGGTGCGAGCGTTGCGGGAATTTTGGTAATTGTCGCTTTGGGCTTGAGTATCATTTTCGGGGTCATGAAAGTGATCAACATGGCTCACGGGGAACTGATCATGATCGGGGCTTATACAACCTATGTGGTGTACACCTTGAACGATCTTCCCTTTTATGTCGGCATGTTGGCTGCTTTTGTCGTTGCGGCAATCGTCGGTTTTTTGATGGAAACTTTGGTCATTAAGAGGCTCTACGGTCGTCCCCTCGAAACTTTGCTTGCCACTTGGGGAATATCTATCATTCTTCAACAAGTAATCCGGATGATTTTCGGGCCGGACGGAAAAACAGTGATCAGTCCGCTGGCGGACAAGTTGGAAATCGGCCAAATTGTAATTCCGCACTTTCGGTTGTTCATTATTTTGTTTGCTATCGGTTTATTGATTGCCACAACCTTCATTCTGTTCAAAACCAAATTTGGAACTCAGTTTCGAACCGTTGCGCAAAACCGTGAAATGAGCGAGTGTCTGGGAATCAATACTTCAAGAATCGATACGTATACATTCGCTTTCGGTGCAGGACTGGCGGGTGTAGCCGGTGCCGTGCTGGCGCCGTTGAAGACGGTTTCTCCAACCATGGGACTCAGCTATTTGGTTGATGCTTTTATGACCGTGGTTCTCGGAGGTGTCGGATCGTTGGCCGGAACCGCCTTGGGTTCAGGGGTTATCGGGGAAACCAGCCAATTATTAACGACAATCAGCGGTGAAACAGGAGCAAAAATTCTGGTGTTCCTGCTGATCATATTGGTAATTCGCTTCAAACCGGAAGGTTTGTTCAGGATGGAAAGGAGATAGCCTATGCAAACAAAACGTCTAGGGATTGAAGGCAGCATCGGTGGTCTCATTCTGGTCTTTCTGGCTGCTTTTCCGTTCTTGGCTTCAGATTTCCGTGTGGAGCTGATGGGCAAGTTTATCGTGTTTATCATTTTTGCACTCGCTCTCGATTTGGTTTGGGGATATACCGGGCTGCTAAGTTTGGGACACGCGGTGTTCTTCGGATTGGGCGGTTATATGCTGGCTTTGTCCTATGTACTTCAGCAGGGTGTGCCCACGTTTATGACCCGTTTTGGAATAAACGAAATTCCGGTTTTCCTCAAACCGCTTTTGAGTACACCGGTTGCCTTTCTGCTGGGGATGCTTCTGCCCGCCCTGTTGGCGGCCATCATCGGGTTCTTCATTTTCAGGAGCAGTGTCAGCGGCGTTTATTTCTCGATCATAACCCTCGCACTGGCACAGTTGTTCGAATTGCTGGTCATTAACCTGCAGGCGTATACCGGCGGATTTAACGGGTTGATGGGACTCCCCCGTTTTCCGGTCTTTGGCGAACCACTGGAACTCACAACCTATTACTATCTGGTGCTGATCGTGGCGGTTGGAGTGTATTTGTTAACCCGATGGTTGACTGGATCCCACTTTGGCAAAACAGTGAAAGCCGTTCGGGAAAACGAGAACCGTATCCGGTTTTTCAGCTACAATCCGGCAAGCTATAAAATCTTTATTTTTACGATTTCCGGGTTCTTATCCGGGTTAGCGGGGATGCTTTATGTTCCGATCAACGGATTTATTTCTCCGCAGGATATTGGCATCGGGATGTCTACACTGCTTGTCGTTTGGTTGGCGATCGGCGGACGCGGTACGCTGATGGGGGCGGTAATAGGAGCTTTGATTCTTAATTGGCTGTCCGACCTTCTGTCGGAACAATACCCCGAAATCTGGCAACTGTTGATTGGTTCGATCATCGTATTAATCGTCTTGTTTTTGCCGGACGGAATTTACGGTTCTTTGCTCAAATGGTGGAACGGCCGGGTTTTGTCCAAACAACAAAACCAGGGAACGGTGCCACAGATGGGAAATTTGGAAGCAGGCAGTTGAGTGGCGACCTTGACAGGAGGTGAGATGCATGCCGTCAGTCTTGGAAACACAAGGATTAACCGTAGAATTCAACGGGTTTAAAGCGGTTTCGGACTTGAATTTCTCGCTGGAAAAAGGGGAATTGCGTGTTATTCTTGGTCCGAACGGTGCCGGGAAAACCACGTTTATGGATTTAATCACAGGAAAAACCAAACCGACGTCCGGGAACGTACTGTTGAATGGGCACAATATTACCGGTCTGGAACCTTATCAGATTTCAAAATTGGGAGTGGGGCGTAAATTTCAAGGCCCCAATGTGTTTGACAACATGACTGTCTACGAAAACATTGAGGTCTCCATGAAAGGTTACTATCAAGTTTTTAAAGCATTGTTTTATCGAAAAAACCAAGAGATCCGCGATAAGATTCACGAAATTTTGCAAAGGATCGATCTCTTGGAAAAGGCCCATCATGTGGCGGTAAACCTGTCTCATGGAGAGCGGCAGTGGCTGGAAATCGGGATGTTGCTCGCTCAAGATCCGGAATTGATCATTCTTGACGAACCGACTGCGGGAATGACAGCCGAGGAAACTTACAAGACCGGAGTTTTGATCGAAACGTTGTTTAAAGACCGTTCCATTATAGTAGTCGAACACGATATGTCATTTGTTCGTCAAATTGCCAGGAAAGTAACCGTACTGCATCAGGGCCGGTTGCTGGCAGAGGGTTCGCTGGCAGAAATCGAACAGAACACAAAAGTGCAGGAAGTCTACCTAAGGGAGGGTGTCCATGCTTAGCGTAGAACAACTCCATGTTTCGTACGGGAAGAGCCGAGTAATAAACGGCGTGAGCATCAAAGTGAACGCGGGAGACAAAGTCTGCTTGATGGGCCGAAACGGTGTGGGGAAAACCACGCTGCTAAAGAGTTTAATGGGACTTTTGCCTGCCAGGGAAGGGAAAATCTCGTTTGAGAAAAGGGAGATTACGAAAATACAACCTTATCAACGATCCCGCATGGGTCTGGCGTATGTGCCCCAAGGACGGGAGATCATACCGATGCTGACCGTTAAAGAAAATCTGGAACTCGGTGCGATGGCCCATAACCCGAAAGAGACGGAAAAGCGAATGGAAGAAGTATTGAACTATTTCCCGGTCTTAAAGGAACACCTGTCACGTAACGGAGGGGTTCTGTCTGGCGGGCAGCAGCAACAATTGGCAATTGGTCGCGCATTAATGTCAGAACCTGCGATCCTGTTTTTGGATGAACCGTCTGAAGGTATACAACCCAATGTTGTGGCTGAAATTGCCCAGATTTTAAACCGGGTCCATAAAGAAAAAGGGCTAGCGGTTTTTATTGTAGAGCAGAACCTTGATTTTGCTTTCAAGATCGCCGACCAATTCTACATCATGGAAAAAGGCTCAATTGTAACGTCAGGCAGCGCGAAAGAGGTGCCAATGGAGACAATCAAGCGGTACTTGACTATCTGACGGAAGGGAGAACAAAACACTGTATCCAAAATGGAATAAAAGTGAATTCTCTTCTTTTACAAAAGCTGCATTAAGGGGTATTTCGCAGGTCATCCTGGTGGAAAATGCGTTGACCGGATTCGTGGTGTTACTTGGTATCACGGCGGCTTCTTTCTCCTTTGGAATGGTAGCCGTGTTGTCAACGATGATTGGGACTGCTGCAGGAAGGCTTGGCAGAGTCGAAAGAGCTCTCGTCAATCAAGGCTTGTTTGGATATAATGCCGTGCTTACCGGAATCGGAATATTTGTTTTCTTGCAAGGTTCAAACAGGTGGTGGATCGCGTTAATCGGCGCATTTTTGTCGACCGTTGTGACAGCCGCAATGATGCAGTGGCTTGCCAAATTGAAAATCCCTGTGCTTACATTTCCGTTTGCTGTCTTGACCTGGTTGATTCTGCTCGTCTCCTATCGTTTCGAAGCGGTAAAGATCGGTCCGACGCTGTCACCTGCAGCTCTTTCTGCCGTTACAATTAACCGCAACGAAACACCGGATATGATAAGCGGATGGATTCACGGGATAGGACAGGTTTATATTATGGATCATCTATGGGCGGGGATCCTCATCCTTGTCGGAGTGTTTTTAGCCGGTTGGAAGCAGGGGCTTCTTGCTCTCGGCGGGTCGATTGTTGGGTGGAGTACGGCCTATTTTCTCCGGGCCGATATGTCCTGGTTAAACACGGGCTTATATGGATACAATGCGGCCCTCACGTTCTTGGCTATTGGCGGTGTGTTCGGACACGGAAATAAAACCGCGCTTATTGCGGGAGCTGTTGGAGCGGCGTTTTCCGTTCCCATGACTGCCGGCATCAGCGTCTTTCTGGCACCTTATGGCCTTCCGGCATTCACAATGCCTTTTATTTTAACCACTTGGCTGTATCTTGGCAGCAGGCAGTTTTTGCGAAACTGGTAGTGCTCTCAAAACTCCTCCGCGAGTTTTTCAGGGGGGTGAGTAGAATGTAACAGAATTGGTAAGCAGGCCAAATCCCATGCAAGGGTCAAAAACGAAAACTATAGAACTCATTAAAAAAGGAGTGTTCGAAATGAGACATGGAGATATTTCAAGCAGTCATGATACCGTGGGCGTCGCGGTGGTTAACTATAAAATGCCGCGTCTGCATACCAGAGAAGAAGTTTTGGAAAATGCCAGGAATATTGCGAATATGATCGTTGGCATGAAACAGGGGCTGCCGGGGATGGATTTGGTGATTTTCCCGGAATACAGCACCCACGGGATTATGTATGATCCGCAAGAAATGTATGAAACCGCATCGGCTATCCCGGGCGAAGAGACGGAAATCTTTGCGGAGGCTTGTCGGAAAGCCAATACGTGGGGAGTTTTCTCCTTAACAGGGGAGCGGCACGAGGATCACCCGAACAAGACACCTTACAACACCTTGATTTTGATGAACAACAAAGGAGAAATCGTTCAGAAATACAGAAAAATCATTCCCTGGTGCCCGGTTGAGGGGTGGTATCCCGGTGATTGCACCTATGTGTGTGAAGGCCCCAAAGGTCTGAAGGTCAGCCTGATTATCTGCGATGACGGCAATTATCCGGAAATTTGGCGGGATTGTGCGATGAAAGGTGCGGAACTGATTGTTCGCTGTCAGGGGTACATGTATCCGGCCAAGGAACAGCAAATTATGATGGCGAAATCCATGGCATGGGCAAACAACACTTATGTGGCAGTGGCGAATGCAACCGGGTTTGACGGTGTCTATTCCTACTTTGGACATTCCGCAATCATCGGCTTTGACGGAAGAACACTCGGGGAATGCGGCACCGAAGAAAACGGGATTCAGTATGCGGAAGTATCCGTTTCGCAAATTCGCGATTTCAGAAAGAACGCGCAGTCCCAGAACCACCTCTTCAAACTTCTGCATAGAGGCTATACGGGAAAAATCAACTCCGGGGAGGGGGACAAAGGGGTTGCCGAATGTCCATTTGATTTCTACAGGACATGGGTTCTCGATGCGGAGAAAGCGCGAGAAAATGTGGAAGCCATCACAAGATCGACAGTCGGTACCGCAGAGTGCCCGATCGAAGGAATTCCAAACGAAGGAAAAGTTCTGGTAGCCGAAAAATAATAGCTGGATTGATTCAAGAAGGAGTCGGGTTCCCAACCATATCTGACTCCTTTTCTTTACATTGGGAGAATGGAGGATACAGATGCCGTTTATAAATGACAAGCTCGAATATCTTGCCGCGGAACGCAAGCGAAAAGAGATGGAGGAGAGCCAAAGAGTGCATGATTCCGATCCCAAAACCACAGAGCGGGCAGCGGGAAGAATTGAAACGAGATATCGGTTTGATGTTGAGGAAGTGATGAATCGGCTCCGCAAGAAAATTTTCGGGCAGGAAAAGGCACTGCAGTGCATAGAAAACATGTTGAAAATTGTCAGGGCTGATCTGGCAGATCCGGAAAAACCTTTATATATCGGTTTGTTTTTGGGGCCTACAGGTGTCGGAAAGACGGAAATTGTTCGCGTGCTTGCCCAGGCAATCCACGGGAACCGGGATGCATTTTGCAGGGTTGATATGAACACATTGTCGCTCGACCATTACGCCGCTGCCCTTACCGGGGCACCGCCGGGATATGTGGGAAGCAAAGAAGGTTCCACAATCCTGGATAAGGAAAAAATAGAGGGTTCTTACAGCAGACCTGGCATTGTCCTGTTCGATGAGATCGAAAAAGCAAGCCCGCAAGTGATTCTCACATTATTGAACATCTTCGATAATGGCATCATGAGAATTGCATCCGGTGAGGAGACAATCGATTTTCGCAATTCGCTTATCTTTATGACCAGCAATTTGGGAGCACGGGATATCCAAAGTTTTGCCGATAATAAATTGTTGTTTATGGCAAAGCTGCTTATTCATTTTATAAACCCGAAAGGGTGGAAGGGCCGGGAAAAAGGGTCGCTTCTCGATCAAGTAGTGAAAAGGAAATTGGAAGCCATGTTTCGACCGGAGTTTATCAACCGGATTGATGACATTATCACATTTAATTGGCTTTCACAGCATACTCTATTTGAAATTACGGATACGGCAACGGAACAAATAAATAAAAGGTTGCACAGACACAATTGCCGTTTGGCATTGGATCCCTCTGCAAAGCAATTTTTGGTGGACAAAGGATTTGACAAGCGTTTCGGAGCCCGTGCTTTAAACAGAGCGGTGCGCCAATATGTACAGGTGCCGTTAGCCGAGCTTTTGATGGAAAGATCACCCCAAGACGGGTTTGATACCTATATTGCAAGAAAATCCTCGAACGGCATTGAACTCGCGATTGCGAAATCGGAAATTCCTTCATCATTTGGCGTGTAAAAATTACTGCAGAATCACATAAGTCTTATAACCTATCCCACCTGATATAAGGGTGGGATTTTATGTTACTTTGATCGATTTGCAAAAATTCTGACCACAAAAAAACAAAAGTCCTTGTTTTCGAAAAGTTGTATGATTTTTTTAAAGAAAAAGATAATTACTGACAACCGGGGAGATGATCGCGTTGAATTTGGGAACGGTCTTTGATTGCGCCGTAGGCAGATATCCGAATCAGATCGCTCTTGTGCAAGCCAAAAGATACTACTCTTTCTTACAACTCAATGAAGAAGTAAACCGGTTGGCTTCTTCATTGCGCAAACTGGGCGTTGAAAAAAGAGACCGGGTCATGGTTTTGATGAAAAATCGATTGGAGACGGTTTGTTTATTCTGGGCGATCCAAAAATTGGGCGCCATTTTTACCCCGATTAATTTGCGCTTGTCTCCTGAAGATACGCAATACTGTATCAATGACGCCGAGCCGAAGGTCGTTTTTTACGAGAAAAACAGCGAACGTTCCGTGATGAAGGCTAGGTTTAACGAAAGGCCTATTTTAATAAGTTTGGAACAGGACGCAGGAGATCTTTCTTACCGGGAACTGGTCGCCAGGGGTTCAAGTCATTTTGCCGGTGTCCCCGTTGACGATGACGATATCGCCGTAATGCTCTACACCTCGGGAACTACCGGAGTTCCCAAAGGGGTGCCGAGGTCTCATAAAAACGAATACGGGTCCACAATGGCTCACATTTTGCAAAATCATTATGAAATGTTTGAAAGCACTTTGGGGGCCATGCCTCTGTACCACACTATGGGGTTACGATCTCTTCTTGCGACCTGCATGTTAAACGGGAAATACGTTGTAGTCCCCGATTATGATGCCCGTACCGCACTTACACTTTTGTCCAGAGAAAAGATCAGCAGTTTGTATATGATTCCAACGATGTACCACGAACTGCTCAATGATCCGTCTATTTTGGATCATGATCTGACGGCGTTACGGAAGATTGGGTATGCGGGTGCTCCGATGTCCGCGACATTGACAATAAAATGTTTTCAAATGTTGAAACCGCAGCATTTTATCAACCATTACGGCAGTACGGAAATCTATACGTTCACTACCTGCTCGGTGCTGGACAAGAAGCCGGGGTGTGCCGGAAGACCTGGGATCCATCAGCAAATCCGGCTGGTCGTTCCGGATGCGAACGCCGCTTCAACACCCGATGAAATCGTTCCACCCGGGGAAGTAGGCGAAATTATCGTTCACGCCGGGTCGATCGAAGCGTTTAAAGGGTATTGGAACAGGCCGGACGCGACCAGAAAAGCGATCCGGAACAATTGGTATTTCACGGGGGATCTTGGCATCCTCGATAAGGACGGAGACCTGTACATTGTCGGACGGGTGGATGAGATGGTGATATCTGGCGGAGAAAACATTTCTCCCATGGAGATCGAGGAAGTGCTGCAGCAGCATCCCAAAGTGTCGGAAGCGGTGGTTTTGGGGGAAGAGGATGATCGTTGGGGGCAGATAGTTGTGGCGTTCATAGTCCCGAAAGATCGAACAATCACGGTTCAGGAATTGGATCAATTCTGCAAGGGACACCCCAAGCTGTCGAATTTCAAGCGACCAAGAAAATATGTATTCGTCCGGGAAATTCCAAAAAGTCCTGCCGGGAAAATACTACGGCGTGAATTGCGAAGCGAAAACATTGAAAAAGTGGAGTTTTAAAAACGCTTAACCATAAGGGGGGATTGTCTTGGCCGGGCTGTTGATTATCGATGATGAAGTGGAAACTCGCCAAGAAATCCGGTTGATGATTGAGGAGAGCCCATATAACTACCTCTCGGTTTATGAAGCTGGCTCAGCAGAGAGAGGGTTGCTGCTGTTGAAACAAAATCAGCCGGCCATTGTCATTCTCGATTTGTCCCTGCCTGATATGGACGGGATCCAATTGGGAAAAAAGGCCCTCGAGTTGAACTCGCATGTCTCGATCATAGTCTTGACCCACTTGAAAATGTTCGATTTGGCGCAGGCCGCTATGAATGCCGGTTTTTCCAGGTATTATTTGAAACCGCCTTCAAAAGTGGATCTGCTTTTGGCGCTAGACAAACTATTAATACCGGATCTCATCAAAGAAACCAATTATCTGAGGAAAGTTTCGTCTTCTAAAGATTTCGAGGTCGACTTCGGGAATCCGATTGAAAGTGCAACAGGTTATATTCACAGTCATTTTCACGAACCTATTACCTTGAACGAGGTCGCCGACCGCGTCTATTTGAGCGCCTCTCATTTCAGCCGACTTTTCAAGGCGGAAATGGGGGTTACGTTTATCGAATACCTCACCAAATACAGGGTGGAACAATCGAAGAAATTGTTGAAAATGACGTCACTGCCGATTGAGGTAATCGCGAATAATACCGGATTTGCCAATGCAGGTTATTTTGCCACCATATTTAAGCGTTTGGAGGGAAAAACTCCGAAAGAATACCGGAGCCTTTTTTCCAATCTGCTGCATGCTTCTGCTGCCGAGGAAAAATAAGTGATTTGTTCTTCTTTCTGATGAGCAAAAATATTGAAACCATCTTGAAATAAAAATTAAACCATTCAATTCGCAATATTTCTATGATTGAGATAAGTTGTTGGGGTTCATGACAGCGAGGTGATACGGACAGATGCTGGATATTCTGAACGGGCTGCAGCAGTGTTTCGAAAGAAAAGAACGGGCTGCAGTGGCTACTGTCTTGAAAGTGGAAGGATCCGCCTACAGACGCGAAGGGGCCAGATGTCTGATTTTAGAAACCGGAAGCATCGTTGGAACGCTAAGCGGTGGTTGTGTGGAAGGGGATCTTATCGAACATGCAAGGGAAGTAATCAACACCGGAATCCCAGAGCAAATCCGATATGATTTTCGGCCGGAAGGCGATCTGTTGTGGGGACTGGGGGTAGGTTGCAATGGTGCGCTAACAATCTGGCTTCAGCCGTTTGACCCGGTACGATCCCCTGAACAAGCAGAAAAGATGATCTTGTCATACCGGAAGAGAGTGTCCTGCAGCAGGGCTTATCTGGCGGGTATGGTGGTGGAATCGAAAGATCCGTTGCAGGTTCCGGTCGGAACCGAGACCGTTCTGCGTGAACGGGGAGAAAGGGGAGAAAGATCCCGCCGGCTGACAACTGGGCTTGAGAGCGCGGTCGTACAAGGTGTTGCGGTGAAATTGTTTATTGAAACGGTAAAACCCCGCCCGCGACTGGTGATTTTCGGGGCAGGACCGGACGCCGTACCGCTTGTCCGGGGAGCCAAGACTCTTAACTGGCATGTCAGTGTAGTGGATCATCGACAGGATCATCTCAATCAACCGCATTTTATGGAAGCGGATAAGCGTGTGGCCGTATCGAGAGGAGAATATTCCCAATTTTCCGTTAACGAAGAGACTTACGTGGTGGTGATGACCCACAATTATGAATTGGACCGGATATTGGTCGGACAGCTGCTCTCCCGTTCCATTCCGTACTTGGGAGTACTCGGTTCGCGTCAGCGGATTGAGAGGATGCTTCAAAAAATTCTGTTTGATGGAGTCAATTTGAATGAGCAGATGTTGGAAAAGCTGCACTCCCCTGTAGGCTTGGATATCGGTGCGGAGTCCCCGGAAGAAATTGCTTTAAGCATTCTCTCAGAACTGGTTTGCCGGAAGAATGGCCGAAACGGCCAATCTTTAAAATTCCGCAAGCACCTCTTGCATGTAAGAGCCACGGACGGGGTGATCCCATAAGCGTATGAACAGGAAAATTTGGGTTTTGCTCCTTGCCGCCGGATATTCAAGAAGAATGGGAACCTGCAAGCTGCTTCTGCCCATCGGGGAAGAAACAATGCTCCGGCACACGGTGAAAAAAGCGTTGTTGACAAGAACAGACGGGGTTGTGGTTGTCGTGAACGCCGAAATTCCTGAACTGGCGAATCAGATCGGGGATCTTCCGGTTGTAATATTGACAAATCAAACGTCAAACGGTGGCATGAGTTCTTCGTTGCGTTTTGGAATCGAATACTTGCTGGAAAATTCGGCTGAGGCTGCGGTTGTTCTGCTGGCGGATCAACCGGAAATCGATCCGTCGGTGGTAAACCGCACTGTAGTTCGCTATCAACAAACCGGAGCCCCTGTTGTTCAGGCGGTTTACAGAGGCACTCCGGGTCACCCGGTTTTGTTTGACCGGACCGTATTTCGCGAACTGCAGGCGATTACCGGAGACCAGGGCGGGCGGGAGGTTGTCAGAAAATATTTGGCCGCCCGGGAAACTGTGGATGAAACGACAGCCGTGCCGGAAGATATTGATACATTTGAAGATTATCAAAGAGTTGTTGAGCGCTCAAAGGGTACAAGTCGCGCCAAGGCATCTGGCATGCCAGGTCGCGCTATAAAAGGAGGCTATTGGATTTGAAACACAAGCGTATCGGCCAACCGATGTCCCGTGTCGAGGATGCGCGGCTGACTTCGGGACAGGGCAGTTATATCGAGGATTTGAATCCGCTTCCCAACATTCACCATGCCGCCATTTTACGCAGCCCTTATCCGCATGCGAGAATCAAATCCATCCGAACTGACAAAGCGGAACAAATGCCGGGTGTAAAAGGGGTGGTGACCGGGCAGGACATTATCGAAATGACCCAGCCGTTTCCGGTAGGGGTGACCGCACCGGTCAGGTACTATTCGCTTGCCGTGGAAAAAGTGCGTTTCGTGGGTGAACCGGTGGCGGTAGTTGTAGCCAAAAACCGTTATCTGGCTGAGGATGCGCTCGAGGCCATCGAAGTGGAATATGAACCCCTCCCTGCCGTGGTGGACATAGAAAAGACGATGGAAGCGGACGCTCCGGTCCTCCATGAGGAAGTTGGGTGCAATGTCGCCAATCACCGTGTATTCAACTACGGCGACGTTGACAAAGCGTTTGCCGAAGCCGATTTTGTGCTGAAACACAAGTTTCATTTCCCGAAATACAGCGCGACTCCGGTCGAGACATACGGGGTGATCGCCCATTATCAGGCGAGCGGCAACAATCTGACGATCTGGTCCAATTTTCACGGTCCCTTCACGCTGCAATCGGTGATGGCAGCCGCTTTGCAAATCCCGAGCAATCATCTGCGGATTATCATACCGAAGGATGTCGGAGGCAGTTACGGGATCAAATCGGGTGTTTTCCCGTACATGGTGTTGATGGGAGTTGTATCGAAAAAAACCGGTTTGCCGGTGAAATGGATCGAAGACCGTCAGGAACATCTCATGGCAAGCTCCAGCGGAACAGACCGGGTTACCTGGATAGAAGCGGCCGTTAAAAATGACGGCACGGTGACCGGATTAAAAATGAAAATGGTTGATAACGTGGGCGCTTATATCCGAGCACCCGAACCTGCCTGTCTGTACCGAACCCATTCCAGCAGCACGGGGGCGTATCGGATTCAGAACCTGTTCATGGAAACGGTGGCAGTTATGACCAACAAGTGTCCAACGGGTCTGATTCGGGGATATGGGGGACAGCAGCTGTATTTTCCGTTGGAACGGATGATGCACATGGTTGCGGAAAAATTGGGTATGGATCCTGCGGAAATAATCAGGAGAAACCTGATTCGGACCGAAGAATTTCCTTATAAAACCGCTTCAGGAGGTATTTACGACAGCGGGGATTACCGGACAGCATTTGAAAAAGCCCTTCAACTGGTTGATTATGAGGGATTTCGCAAGCGCCAACAGGTAGCCAGGCAGCAAGGGAAATACCTCGGAATCGGGTTGGCCTGTATCGTAGAACCTTCCGGGTCCAATATGGGGTATATCACCATGGCGTTGACACCGGAGCAGAGGGCAAAGTCACTCCCGAAATCAGGATGTGCGGAAGGGGCTGCGGTTTCCATTGATCCGGGGGGAGGCATCAGTGTACGGATCAGTACCGCTCCAACCGGACAGGGCCATGAAACAGTGGCTGCCCAGATCGTGGGGGAAGTACTTGGAGTAGATCCGGGATCGGTGAATGTGATCGCCGAAATGGATACGTTAACCAGTCCTTGGTCAGTGGCCTCCGGAAGTTATTCGAGCCGGTTTGCACCGATCGGTTCAAGTGCCGTGTATCAGGCGGCAGTGAAAGTCCGGCAAAAGCTGTTGAACATCGCGGTCGATCAGCTGAAAGTACCGGTGGATACCCTTCAGATCGAAAACGGGAAAATTGTGGCCCGTGACCAACCGGAAAAGCAAATCTCTTTGCGCCGGTTAATCGGATCCGCACACTGGAACCCGCAGGGGCTTCCCGACGGGATGGAACCGGGTATCTACGAAACCGCTTTCTATACAATCGAAACTGCCCTGCCGCCCGATGAAAATGACCAGGTTAACGGTTCGGCCACCTATGGGTTTGTCGCTGACGCGGTTACCGTAGAAGTGGATCCGGACACGGGAGAAGTCAAAATTCTCGACTATATCACGGTTCATGATGCGGGCAAGCTGTTAAACCCTCTCATCGTGGACGGGCAAATCATGGGCGGATTGGCTCACGGCCTTGGCGGCGCGTTGTATGAGGAACTCGCCTATGACAAGAACGGGCAGTTTTTAACAGGGAGTTTTATGGACTATTTGTGCCCGACAGCGACCGAAATGCCGCCAGTAACGATCAAACATTTTGAGACCCCGTCTCCATTGACGCCTCTCGGTGCGAAAGGCTTGGGTGAAGGAAACACGATGAGTGCTCCCGTGGTGATCGCCAATGCGGTTGCGGATGCTCTCTCCCCCTTGGGCATCACGATTGACAGCTTGCCGCTGTCGCCGAACCGAATTTGGACTTTATTGCAGGAAGCCCAAAACAAACAGCAGCATTTGAAGGAGGAACTGGTATGACCGGTAACGGTGTGATTGAACTGAACGCACCCATAGAACAGGTTTGGCAAAAATTAATGGATCCGGAAGTACTGACCGAGTGTATATTGGGCTGCAAGCACCTGGACTTGATTGAGGAAGGAAAATACCGAGCCGATCTTTCCATAGGAATTGCCGCAGTCAAGGGAAAGTATGACGCAACGATTTCGTTGGTGGATGTGCAAGCGCCGGAAAGCTACAAACTGGTGGTTCACGGAGAAGGAGCACCGGGTTTTGTCGACGCGGAAGGCATAATCCGCTTAACGCCGGTCGAGGAAGGAAAGACCGCTCTTGCCTACAACTATACGGCCGAAGTTGGCGGGAAAGTGGCAGCCATCGGGCAAAGGATGCTTGGCGGTGTGGCGAAGATAGTCATCAATGATTTCTTCAAGAAAATAAAGAAGGAAATTGAAAGTGCCCAACAATCAGCATAGCACCGGAGGGGAAGGATATGAAACCGGCATTGTTTGACTACTTTCGTCCCACCACGGTGGAGGAAGCGTTTCAACTGCTGTCCGAGTACGGTGATGAAGGAAAACTGATTGCGGGAGGGCAGAGTCTGGTTCCGATTTTGAACATGCGGTTGTCTGCTCCTGAGTGTCTGATTGACATCAATGGACTGAAGGAGTTGGACTATATTCACTGTGAGGACGGGTGGCTCAGGATCGGTGCCCTTACCCGGCAGAGGGAAGTGGAAAGATCCGGGCTTGTCCGGGAAAAAAGCCCCTTGCTTTCTGAAGCGGTCCCGTTTATCGGCCATATGCAGACACGCAACCGGGGCACAGTCGGCGGCAGCCTGGTGCATGCCGATCCGACGGCGGAACTTCCTTTGTCCTTGCTGGCATTAAACGGGAGTGCCGTGATCGAAAGCGCTGACGAAAAAAGGGAGGTGGGGTTAGGCGAATTTTTCGTTACCTATTTGACAACCGACATTAGGCCCGGTGAACTTCTGACCGAAGTCAAGATCCCTGTGGATTCCGTTCCAAAGGGATACTCGTTTCAGGAATTCAGCCGGAGACACGGAGACTTTGCTTTGGTAGCGGCAGCCTGTGTTCTTGACACGGACAATGAAGGGCGGATTCTGACCGCCCGGCTTACATTGGGAGGGGTTGACCCGATTCCTGTTCTTGCGGAGGATGCCGCCGGAATTCTGATCGGTGAAAAACTGACGGACACCCTATTGGCAGAGGTCGGACGGATCGCTGCCATGAATGTGGATCCGGAGGGCGATCTGCACGCGACCAGGGAATACAGACTTCATCTCGCCCGGGTATTTGCCAAAAGAGCCGTACAAATCGCCTACATCAGGGCAACCGGAAAGGAGGGAACATCGTGATCCAAGTGTCCAGAAAAGAAATGGTTGAAATCCAGGTGAGAATAAACGGCAAAGTCTATCAGGAACGGGTGGAACCCCGAAAACTGCTGAGTGACTTTTTGCGGGAGGACTGCGGCTTGACCGGGACCCATGTCGGATGTGAACACGGGGTTTGCGGGGCATGTACTGTGTTGGTGAACGGCTCCGCTGTCAGGAGCTGCCTGATGTTTGCCGTACAGGCTGCGGGCACCGAGATCATGACAGTGGAAGGACTGGCTAATGACCAACCGCATCCCCTGCAGGAAGTTTTCAATGAGTGTCACGCCTTGCAATGCGGCTTTTGCACTCCGGGTATCCTGATGTCGTCGGTTGAATTTCTGAATTCTAACTCCGATCCCACCACGGATAAGATCAAGGAGATGCTGTCAGGGCATTTGTGCAGGTGCACCGGTTACAAAGGGATCATCGAAGCGATTGAAAAAGTGGCGAACAGGCAGAAGGACGGTGAGAAAGTCGATGGATCTGGGGACACTGTTTGAATTTGCGTGCGAACGGTACCCGCAATACGAAGCGTTGATTCAAGAGGATACCCGGTTGACCTATCAAGAGATGAACCTGGAGATTGACAAAATCGCCTCAGGTTTACAGGCCCTCGGAATCAAACAGGGGGATCGGGTTGTCCTCGTATTGAAAAACCGCTTGGAAATGGTGACACTTTACTGGGCAATCCAAAAAATCGGAGCCATTTTTACCCCCATCAATTTCCGATTGTCGCCCGAAGAAATCAAATACTGCGTGCAGGATGCGGATGCAGCAGCTGTTGTGTATGAACCGGTAAGCGAGAAAACGGTGCTGGAAGCAATCAAAGAGCTGAAAACGTTGAAAATCGGAGTACAGGGGGCGCTAGGGGTTGATGTATCCTACGGGGAACTGCAGAAGAAGGGGGCCAACCAACCGGATAGACCGAAAATTCATGATGATGACGTTTGTCTGATGTTATATACGTCGGGGACAACCGGCCGTCCCAAAGGAGTTCCGCGCACCCATCAAAGCGAGTACAGCGCGGCGGTTGCTCATATCATTCAAAATCGGTATGAAGTTCAGGAAAGCACCATAGGCGTCATGCCCTTGTACCACACCATGGGCATGCGTTCCCTCCTATCGATGGCCTTCCTGAACGGGAAATTGGTAATGACACCCGATTACAGTGCCCAAACCGTACTTGAGGCACTGGATCAAGAAAAAATCACCTGCGTGTATCTGGTGCCTACCATATTCCATGATCTAGTATACCATCCCGATTTTGCAAAATATAATCTTTCTTCATTGAAAAAATTGGGATATGCAGGAGCTGCCATGACCAAGGCATTGACGGAAGAAATCATCAAAAAATTGAAGCCGGAAATCTTTATCAATCATTACGGTTCGTCCGAGGTTTATACGTTTTCGATCTGCAATTATCTCGATAAAAAACCGGGATGTGCAGGGAAACCGGGATTTCATCAACGTCTTCGCGTTGTGGTGGCTGATCCGGACGGAAATTCAACCCCGGAGGATATGGTCCCCGCAGGGGTACCCGGTGAAATCATTGTAGATCTCCGGACTAGCGAAGGGTTCAGGGGATACTGGAACCGGCCCGATGCTACGACAAAGGCGATCCGTAACGAATGGTACTTCACGGGTGATATGGGGATGATTGATCAAGAAGGAGATTTGTATGTCCTTGGACGGGTGGACGACATGATTATTTCGGGCGGTGAAAACATTCATCCGCTTGAAGTGGAAGACGTGATCGCGAAACATCCGAAGGTGGCAGAAGTGGCTGTGGTCGGGTTGCCCGATCCACGTTGGGGAGAAATTGTAACCGCCTTCATTGTTCCGAAAGATCAATCGTTAACAGTGGAAGAGTTGGACGATTATTGCAAGGAAAGCAATCAATTATCCAACTTTAAACGCCCCAGGAAGTATGTTTTGGTGGCGGCGATCCCAAAGAGCCCGGTTGGAAAAATCCTTCGCCGCAAACTGCGCAGCGGAGAATATGAAGAACTATATTTGGAGAGGGAGAGTGCATCCTAAATGGAACAACAAAAACACGGACAAGTGGCGGTTAATGAATGGGATCACATTCGGGTCGAAAAGAATCCGGAACGAAAAACGGCCACGATCATTCTCGACCGGCCTGAAAAAATGAACAATTTAAGCTTCATTGGGCGATTCCATCTGAACCAAATATTTGAACAGTTGAACAAGGATGAAGAAGTCCGGGTCATCATAATGAAAGGCGAAGGGACCCAAGCGTTTACCTCCGGCGGAAATATCGCGCAGTTCATGGAGCGGCACCCGGAGGAGCTTTCTGTGCTGCATAAGAATGTAGCGGCACCGGAACGTTCGCCGAAACCGGTAATCGCGCAACTGCAAGGTTATACGTTCGGTGTGGGACTGGAGATCGCCATGGCGTGCGATTTCCGGGTTGCTTCGGAAACCACTCTGCTGGCTCTGCCGGAAATAAAACTCGGGATGATTCCGGGGAGCGGCGGCACGCAGCGGATTGCCCGAATTGCAGGACTGGGCCGGGCCAAAGACATGATTATGCGCGGCAGGCGGATTCCGGCAGAAGAGGCTTACCAATGGGGATTGCTGACTACGGTAGTTCCCCAAGGGGAGCTGGAGACTGCGGTGCAAAACCTGGTGGATGAACTTCTTCAGTACTCTCCTCTTACCTTGCGGGTATTGAAGCAAGTACTTAACGCCTCCCAGGAAGGTCCGCTCAGCGCCGGACTGGAGATTGAGGGATACGCTTACGGAATGCTGAGAAGTACGGATGATTTCCGTGAAGGGGTGGAAGCGTTCTACGAAAAACGCAAGCCCAATTTCACCGGAAAATAACCGCTTGTATGTTATATATCTTCCTCATGGAGGGATTCTGGATGTCTATCTTGACTAGCACTAACGCAGGTACTGGTACACCGGTTGGCGGCGTCACCCGACGCCAAATGGTAACTGCTTCAATTGCGTCACTTTTAGGGTGGTCGTTGGATCTTTTTGATCTGTTTATCCTCCTGTATGTGGCGCCTGAGATAGGAAAACTTTTCTTCCCGACCAGTATTCCCACGCTGTCATTGGCGGCGGTGTATGCATCGTTTGCAGTGACCCTGTTGATGCGTCCGGTCGGTTCCGCATTATTTGGATCTTACGCGGACAGAAAAGGAAGAAAAAAAGCAATGGTTATTGCGGTAACAGGTGTCGGCATCTCTACCGCACTGTTTGGCGCTCTTCCGACAGTAGGTCAGATCGGTGTAACCGCAGCGGTATTGTTCCTGATTCTTCGCTTGGTGCAAGGGGTGTTTGTCGGTGGTGTGGTTGCGTCTACCCATACCATCGGAACCGAAACGGTTCCGCCAAAGTGGCGGGGATTCATGTCAGGTCTTATCGGTGGTGGGGGAGCCGGTCTCGGCGCCTTGCTCGCATCCGTTGTTTATTACGTTGTAACGGCTGCGTTTCCGGGGCCGGAGTTCAGTGTTTGGGGCTGGCGGTTTATGTTCTTTGCTGGGATTCTCAGCTCGATCCTCGGCCTGTTCATCTTCAAGTCACTTGAGGAATCTCCCGCATGGGTCCAATTGCAACAAGCCAAAAAAGCGGATGCGCCGGTCAAGAAGGCTCCTGTGCGCGAGGTGTTCTCCCGACAGTATCTCCCCGTGCTGCTTGTGAATCTTATGCTCGTGATTGGCGGAGGTACGGCGTATTACCTAACCTCCGGATACCTTCCCACATTCCTCAAGGTGATCAACAAGACACCGGCGGGAACGTCATCGATGATTTTGATGGGTGCAAGCGTGGTCGCGATTGTCTCGGCGGTACTGTTCGGCCGCCTCAGCGATTACATCGGCCGGAAGAAAACGTTTATGATCGTCGGAATTGTATGCCTGATAGGTCTTCCCTTCCTGTATTCGGGGTTGGCGAAGGCGACTGCGGTTTCCGCAATAACATTCTATGCGCTGGCACTCGCGTTTCTAGGTAATGCAGCGTATGCGCCCATCCTGATTTTCCTGAACGAGCGTTTCCCGACAGTCATCCGTTCTACAGGTACTGGGCTGTCCTGGAATATGGGCTTTGCAGTCGGAGGCATGATGCCGACTTTCGTTTCCCTGGCGAGCGGAACAACTCAAAATATTCCCGCTACGCTTGGCTATTTTGCAGCGGCGGTATTTGTTCTGTACCTGATTGGCAGTTTAGTCATCCCGGAAACAAAAGGCGATTTCAAATAAGACGGGGGGAGAATTATGTCTGCTTTGACTGAACAGAAACCGGCGCTTTATTACAATTATGTAGCCGGCGAATGGACGGAATCTTCGTCCCGGGAACTTCTGGAATCGCGAAATCCGGCCACCGGGGAATTGATCGGCTATTCTCAAAAATCAACCGTTCATGATATCGAACAGGCGATCGATTCTGTTTGCGACGTTTTTCAAAAGAGCGATTGGGGATATAATCCGAAACGCCGGTATGAAGCTTTGTCCGCTCTGGCCCAAAAGATCGATCAAAACCTCGAACATTTGGCCCGGATTCTCACCTTGGAACAAGGCAAGACCATTCGCGAATCGCGCATTGAATTGGCTGGTTGTGTCGACACCTTAAAATATTTTGCCGGTGCGGCGCGAACCGTGTTTGGAAGGTCGGTTCAACTGGAACCCGCCAATTTCGGAGTCATTGCAAAAGAGCCGATGGGTGTGGTTGGGCTGATCACCCCGTGGAATTGGCCGGCGCTTCTCATGATCCGGGAGTTGGCCCCTGCTTTGGCCGCCGGGAATGGTGTGATTGTAAAGCCGGCCAGTCTTACGCCAGCCGTTTCTGTGGAAATTTTTAAGTTGATTGACGAAATCCGGCATTTCCCGAAAGGCATAGTAAGTATTGTCACGGGTCCCGGAAAATCCATTGGTGCTGCCATGGGAACCAGCAAAAAAATCGACATGATCAGTTTTACGGGGGATACATCGACCGGAAGAACGATCATGGAACTAGCGGCGAGCAACATAAAGAAACTGGCTTTGGAACTGGGCGGCAAGTCCCCTAATGTTGTCTTCAGTGATGCCAATTTGGACAAAGCGATTCCCCTAATCGGACGCTCGATTTTTATTTCCGCCGGTCAGATCTGCATGGCCGGTTCCAGGCTGTTGGTTCACGAGTCTGTCAAAGACGAAGTGATCTCCCGTCTCAAAACCTATGCCGAAAACCTGAAGGTAGGGAACGGGATCCTCGAGTCGACCGATATGGGGCCCCTGGTTTCCCAAAACCAACTCGATATGGTGGAGGAATATTGTGAAATCGGCCGGCGTGAAGGAAAAATGATTTCCGGCGGTTACCGGTTAACAGGTGGGGATTACGATAGGGGCTATTTCTTTGCACCCACCATTATTGACGATCTGCCGGCCAATTGCCGGGTTGTGCGCGAGGAGATTTTTGGTCCCGTACTGGCCGTCCAATCCTTCTCCAGTGAAGAAGAAGCGCTTGCGTTAGCGAATGACACGGACTTCGGACTATCTGCAGGGGTCTGGACCACCGATTTAAATCGCGCCATGCGGATGTCCAAGGGAATCAAAGCCGGAACCGTTTGGATTAACACTTACAATAAAAACTTTCCCGAGGCGGAATTCGGGGGATACAAACAAAGCGGTCTGGGCCGCACCAGGGGAATAGACGGCTTAATGGAATACTGTGAAACAAAGCACATCCATTTCGAGATCGAGTAACCTGCAAGGAAAGGAGGAAGGAAAGAATGAGTCTGAGCCAACAAGTCACGTTGATTGATTTCGAATTTTCATTTCACCTCCCGTCGTTCATCGAATTCGGGTACGGCAAAGCGTCCCGCCTGGGCGAAAGGATATTGCAGCTGGGAGCTGGAAAAGTTTTTTTGGTTGCCGACAAAGGTGTAGAATCGGCCGGGATCCTGAACAGGTTAACGGAGTCGCTGCAATCATCCGGGCTTCAATACGATATTTATACGGATGTCGAACCTGATCCCAGCCTCGAAACGATCAACAGAGGGGCTAAAGTATTTAAAGCCAATAGGTATGATTGTATTGTGGCGGTTGGAGGCGGAAGCCCGATCGATGCCGCCAAGGGGATCCGGGTGGTGGCGTCAAACGGGGGAAGTATCGGGGATTATGCCGGGGTGAACCGTATCCCTGCCGCCCCCGCAATCCCGCTGATCGCGATTCCGACCACTTCAGGTACCGGAAGCGAAGTCACGATCTTCGGGGTGTACTCGGATTGGCACAACAATGTAAAAGTGACCGTGACGAGTCAGCACATGGCCCCGGCCCTTGCATTGGTCGATCCGGAATTGACGGTAAGTCTTCCTGCCAAAATGACTGCGGCTACCGGAATAGATGCTTTGGCCCACGGGATCGAGACATTCTTTTCCCTGAGGTCTAGACCCGCATCTGACGCTTTGGCGATGGAAGCCATCTCTGTTGTGAATGCGAACTTGCGCCGGGCGGTGAGCGACGGATCTGATATTGACGCCCGGATCGGTATGTCCCATGGCAGTTTGTTGGCCGGCATGGCGTTTAATAACGGGTTCCTGGGTCTCGCCCATGCGATAGGAAGCGCTTTGTCAGGACATTGCCATGTTCCGCACGGGATCGCAATCGGTTTGCTGCTGCCGCATGTGGTGGAATTCAATTCACCCGCCCGTCCTGAAAAAGCGGCCAAGATTGCCGAGTTGATGGGCGTAACAGCGGATGGGACAGCCGAACTGGCAGAAGAGGCGGCTCCCGCTGTTGCTCAATTGGTACAGGATATCGGGCTGCCGACCCGATTGCGTGAGGTAGGGGTCCCTGAGGAAAAGCTTGCCGATATCGCCCAGGATTCATTCAAGAGCGGAATGATGAAGTTTAATCCTCGCCAACCGAGTCAATCGGAAGTGCTGGATCTATTGAAGCGGATGTTTTGATTTGCACATTCAATTTTCGGGGGGATATGAAATGAACGAAAATCTCAATCAAAACATGACGGATGAATTTCTTCCAGGCCTCGATAAGTCTACCGATGAAGTCGCTTGGGATCTGTATCGCAAAGCCATCCGTTTCGGGACTTGGGATCCGGCGGAGATCGACTTGACCCAAGACAAGAGAGATTTTGAGTCGCTGGATGAGAACCTGAAGGGGTATCTGATTCATTTTTGCACCGGCTTTCTCGATGCGGAAGAAAATGTCGCGTTGAAGTTTTGTCCATGGATCATGCTCGGCTCGTCTACCGAACAGCAGGCTTTTCTCAGTACTCAGTTACTCGAAGAATTTAAGCATACCGAGTTTTTCATGCGTTATTTCACGGAAGTGCTGGGTCGTGAGAGAATTCGCGGCGTGAAGAATATTGTCCAGCAGAAGCTGGATGAACGGGTTAAGAAAATGTTGGCGGCACTTGAACAAGAGACGGAGGAACGAGAGGCGGCATTGGTCGAAGGATTGACCCACTATCAGGGTATCATTGAAGGCGTTCAAGCGATGTCAGGTTACGATGTGTTTGAAGCGGTTTTTGGAAGCAAAGGATTATTCCCGGGATTGGCCGAAGGATTTGCCCGAATCAAAGAGGATGAAGGGCGTCACGTCGGCTTCGGGCTCCGCATGCTCAAGTTGTATGCCCGTAACCCGGAACACGCAAAGCGGATTCGGGCCTTGTTTGATGAGTATTTGCCGCATATCCTGATTCGTTATGATCAGCCGATCATTGTCAATGGCAAGGAATATCCCACTCCGCCAGAGGTTCGCGGACGTGAGCGTTTATTGAAAATGTTCGAACGCAGGTTGAAAGATATATTCGGAACACCAGTCACCGTGTAAGGGGGAAAGCCTCTCGCATGAAGGCAAAAACGTTTCGTACCTGGATCGAATATCTGCAATCAGCAGGTCGTTTGGCCGTAATCGACAAAAAAGTCGGTTTGCAGTATGAAGTCGCGGCAATAGCCAAAAAATTGGACGGCTTCCAAGCCGCCTATTTTACCCGGGTCGAAGATTACGCGGTACCGGTTGTATCGGGGATTTGTTCGACCCGCGAGGACTTTGCTGAAGCACTCGAAACCGACAAATACGGGGTGATTCCGAAGTTCACCAAGGCAGTTGCTTCTCCAATTCCGTGCCGGTTAGTAGAAATCGGGCAGGCTCCCGTGAAACAAAACAGGATCCGGGAAGATATCGATTTGATGAGACTCTTTCCGATCCCGGTTCATCATGAGAAAGATTCCGGCAACTACATCACGGCCGGGCTGTTCATCGTTCGCGATCCTGTGACGCGAAAACAGAACGTCTCCATTCATCGTCTGCAAGTGTCGGGGAAAGATAAATTGGGTGCTTTGCTGCTGCCCCGCCATACGTTCCATTTATACCGACAGGCTGAGGAGGCAGGCAGTCCTTTGGAGTGTGCAATCGTAATCGGAGTAGACCCGGTGACGCTGCTCGCTTCCCAAGCCAGCACCCCTTTTGGCGTGGATGAATTGGAAATCGCAGGGGCTCTGCGGGGTGAACCGCTGGAAGTGGTGCGGTGTGAGACCGTGGACATTGATGTGCCGGCATTTGCGGAGATTGTGTTGGAGGGCAAGATCCTCCCGCATGTGCGCGAACCGGAAGGTCCTTTCGGGGAGTTCCCGAAATATTATGGTCCCCGCAGCGATAAGGAAGTTGTTCAGATCACGGCAGTCACACACCGGAACAACCCGATTTTTTATACGATTGTCCCGGCCGGTTATGAACATTTACTGCTAGGCGGCCTCCCTCGGGAAGCAAGTCTGTTCCAGACCATCCGGCAGACGGTTCCGACAGTCAAAGCGGTCCATATGAGCCCCGGCGGAACTTGCCGTTATCATGCGATTGTTTCGATCAGGAAACGGAACGAGGGAGAAGCAAAGAACGCGATTTTTGCCGCCCTCGCCAACAGTTTCGATATTAAGCATGTCGTTGTTGTGGACGAAGAAGTGGATATTTTCAACATGGAAGAGGTTGAATGGGCGATCGCCACCCGCTTTCAGGCGGAAAGAGATCTGGTGGTGGTCCATGGCGCTCAGGGGTCGAAACTTGATCCGTCAACAAACAACGGAGTCGGGTCGAAAATGGGACTGGATTGTACCGTACCGTTGAACAGCGAACCGATGAGATACTTGCGGATTCAAATTCCCGGTTATGATCAGGTTCATTTGGATGAGTACATCAACTCCGGGGCTTCTTTACAACCGATTCACCTTGAAGGGGCATGAAAGACAATGCAAGTGGAAAGAGTGGTTACTTTTTGACCATAGTGATCAGTGTGACCCTATCAGGGGTTTCAAAAATTTTGATTAACTTTCATGTTTTGTTCCTCCAAACTGACCTCTTCAGCTGTCTGTTAGGGCGAAAGTGGTCAGTTTTTCTTTTCGGCGTATTTTACAAGGGCTCAGATGCCTGCAAAATCGACTGTAAATCCTGGGAAACGTGCATCCAAATCGTCACGCCGCAGAGAAATAAAGCGCTGCGTTCCTTCGATACGTGTATTGATGATTCCTGCTTCTCTAAATACCTTGAAGTGATGGGAGAGGGTGGATTTTGCAATGGGAACTTCCAAGGCACTGCCTGATTGAAAAGCAATCACATTCATGTAAATAAAAGGTAAGTAATACCGAGTGATTGACGGTTTCAAGTGTCACCCGTTTGAGAAGCAAATCCTATAAACTTTTCATATTGCAGATCATTGAACAACTTGAGTTGTCGATTTTCTTTGCAGCGGCTGCTCGCCCAGAGCCATAGTGAGTAATGCGCCTATGACTAAACTGATTGCACTCGTCCAGAATGATAGCTGATAATTCCCTGTAGAATTGTACGAAGATATCCTCCGAGAAAGACCCCAACGGCAGCGAAAACCTGATGCAGCAACCATGTGGAACCCAGAATACTTCCCAATGCATTGGCTCCAAATCGATCACTGATGATGCCTGTTACGAGTGGTATGATCGGCATTGACAAAATTCCGTATAGGATTGCAGAGACGTATAGCTCCCAGATGTTTGTGGACATAGCCAGTATTGCGAGTGCGACTGCGCGAATCATGTATAACCAAATCAGCAATGCTTTTTTCCTGTAGGTTTTTGACAGTTGTCCTGTAAACCACATTGATACAGCACTTGCAGCGGCCGATATTCCAAGGAGTCTTCCGCCAAGTGCAAGCTCGCCGCCCAAGTCAACGGCGTACTTGGGAAGATGGATCGTAACCATGTAAAGTGAGTATCCGCAGGTGACAAATGCTAAGCTGGCCAGCCAGAATTCACGGCTTTGAAGCGCTTCAGAGAGTGGGGCGCTTCGAGGAGGTGTGAAGGTCGATGAAGGATCTCCGTCCGGAGCCTGCCCGCTTGCGAATGTACCACCGGGAAACCAGGACAGAATTGGCCATCGAACCGCAGCCGGCGAAGCCCACCGCCGTAAGAATTCCGTAATACACATAAAACTGCCAGATTTGTGTGATGGTCGCAGAGAGCAAGAAAGAAATGCCCATCAGTGTGCACTTCCTGCAATCACTGGTTTTGGGAATCGGTCAATGAGTCGTCCCATCACGGGTTGAAAGAGTCCCCACCTAAATCACTTCAACTGGGTAAACTTGCAGTCATTTCGGGATTAAATCAAATCGGAACCACACGGACTCCCTCGAATCACCTAAACCGTTTTCTGTTACCATGTGAAATGGCAAGAGGTTCAAGAACGGTTTCCGGATGAATGGATCGTATTTGAAGCGGTAAAAGCACATTCCGAAGATGGACACCGTTGTGTAGATGAATTGATCGTAATTGACCGTTACAATGATTCCTTAGATGCTATGCGGCGCTATAAGGAACTTCACCGGGATAATCCGCAAAAAGAATATTATTTTCTCCATACATCTCGCCGTGAACTGCGTTTCCAAGAAATTTGGGCTGGAGTCAAAGGTTTGCGATGAACATAACCGTTAAAAATGGAAATTGGAGCTATGGATTATGGCATGGAAATTGACGGTATCATCGGTTTTGATCTTATTCAGGCGGCCAATCTAGTCATTGATTCAGAAAAATTGTTGGTTTACCCCTCACATTTAGGAAAATAAGAGGAATAGACAATGATGAGCAACCCCGGATTTTGTCCGGGGTTTTATTACAGTGCAATTCGTTTTTAGCTGTTAAAGAGGAGATTC
Source organism: Effusibacillus lacus (assembly GCF_002335525.1). NCBI lineage: Bacteria > Bacillati > Bacillota > Bacilli > Caryophanales > Alicyclobacillaceae > Effusibacillus > Effusibacillus lacus. Next base: position 37,834 of record NZ_BDUF01000044.1, on the reverse strand, counting down.
TATGAGCAAAATTTCGAAAACACCGCAACCACCGTAATATGCGGTTATCTTTACGTCGGAGCGGACGGAAGGCGATAATGGTTACGGGCAAGGAAAATCACTATGGTACAAACAGTTTGCTTTGAGGGTAGCCAAGGTACAAAGAGATAATTTTTTTGATATGTAAGGGGAGTTCCGAAATGCCTCTCAATCGTGTTCGCGATTTTGTCAAAAAGTTTGACCCTGAGTTGGAACCGATTGTGTTTGATCAAGAGATGAAGACTTCCATGGAAGCAGCAAACGTGTTAGGAGTGGAAGTTGGGCAGATTGCCAAATCGATTCTTTTTCAATCGGGAGAGACTTTTGGGCTCTTCGTTGCGGCGGGGGATGTTCGAATTAACACCAAAACCGTCAAATCGTTACTTGGCAAAAATCCAAGAATGACGTCACCGGAGACAGTCGAAAGAATAACGGGATTTCGGGTGGGAGCCGTTTGTCCGTTTGCTTTAGCTGCCGACATACCCATTTACATTGATCCATCGCTGAGCAGATATGATGTTGTATACACAGCAGCAGGTATACCCGAATCCCTATTACCGATAACTTTTGAAAAACTTGTTCAAATAACAAATGGCACATTGATTCCTGCTACATGTGAAGATACAAAATCATAGGTGGTTCTGTGGAGGATGAAGAAGAAAATTACGTCTACAGCCTACATAGTCATGTACCCGCTACAGGCCTCATTTTTACGAGTATTTGCTTTTGAAATGTTGGGTGAACTGGGATGCCAAGAGTAAACGGAAAACGAGACTTTTTACGAAAACAATCTAAAAGAAAAGCAGGATAGGAGCTGCTCATGCCCTATCCTGTTTCATTCGTTTGGCGTTCATCTTGATAACAATCAATTTTTAGATAGTTGCTCCCGCTTGTTTTCCAAGGTGGGTGATTCAAATTCCTGCATTTTTGACAGTAGTTCTTTTGCATCCGTTGCGGAAACAAACAGTTTTTTGTGCGATTCATTGACAAATCCTGCTTCCACAGCGTGGCTAATCATGTTGAGCAGTGGAGTATAATATCCTTCGATATTAAAGATTCCAATTGGTTTCTGATGAATTCCTAGTTGCCCCCAACTGATAATCCCTGGTGCACCATTTCTCCCCGGAAAAGCCCACTGGGCATAACGCCAATCACTTTTCCTCCCAGCTCAAGAACCTGATTGGCCAATTCCCCCATCAGACCTATACGGGAACCGCCGTAAACAAGTTCTATTCCTTTCTTTGCCAACTCTTCACCCAGTTGGCGTGAATGGATTTTAAACTCTGAGTTCGAACCGAGATTGGAACCGGCGAATACACATATTCTCTTCATTCGATGTAAGCTTCCAGCATTTTCTATGATAATCTGTATTATACACAAAGTTTTGGGAGGAAAAGGTAGAGATGAATATGAATGAATTCCAAACATGGGTACAAGAATTTTACGAGAAACGCGGCTGGACCCAATATGGACCTTTCATAAGGGTTGGCTTTTTAATGGGGGAAGCAGGCAAAATTGCAAGAAGAGTTAAAACAGGAACGAAAATCATTCTTAGAAAAGACCAAACCATCATTTAAAGGAAGATAGGTAATCGAAGCAAATCATTTGTACCAACCTAAACGTTACCCCCGAATGAGCCAAACCCATTCACTTTGCTCACCAGGCGTTTGTTAGTGAGGAGTACGGAATTCTTTTACTTAAGCCATAAAACAATTCACGATTGAACTGCGTTTAAAGGCGATGAGCAGATTTTATCGTCTTTACATATCTTTTTAGAACCTCAGATTATTCAGAGGAGAGAACTTAGAGTGAGCATCTTGTAAATCCCTTGCGTCATTTGAACATACTTTTGAACATACTTCCGTACCATCTACATAGTGCTATGCCCCAATATCTTCTGGTTAATGTGTCAGTAGGCAGGCAAAACTTTGACCTTGCCGTCTCGGAAGACCTGAATGTCTCTTATTTGGGCGCCAAGCGGATGAATTATCTGTTTCTAGTCTACGAATGTTTGGTTCCGCGGGTGAAACGGCCGTCTGGGATCGTTTCGTTTTCAGTATAGCTTTAGGAACTTTGGCATATTTCGGCAGTAAAAATGAGGTTTCACGAGAAATCAGTAGGGTTCCAACAGGAGCCCTCTTTTTTGGACTCCCAAACAATTGACAGTGATAATCATTATCATTTATATTCATTACTGTTGATAACTATTATCAATAAAGTGGCGGAGGGGAACACATTTGCTCGAAACACTTGATAGTTCGAGGAATATCCAACAAGTTGAGTTGGATGAGGAAGAGTTGAAGATTCTGTCATACATACGCAATGAGCGGCCGGATCTCGAAGAGTTGTTCCTGACTAACATAGACCGGGGCAGAAAGGGAATTCTTCATCGCCTTCTGCAAGCGATAGTCCGAGAAAATCTTGCCGGGATTTCGAACCGGTTAACATGGAGCGATCCAGGAAATACGATTCAAATCCACCTCTCCGGCGACCGGATTTTGTTGGTTCCTGTCAGGCAGAGACATTCTCTGGCAAGATTTGACCTGGCTGGGGATGTAATTCTGCTGAATCAGGGACAACCGGAGATAATAGAACATCCGGTTCACCTGTTGGAACTGTTAAAGGAAGAAGGCATTGTTCAAGACGAAGACGGAGAGAAACGCTTTCTCCGCTTCTGTCAGGAAGTGCGGAACAGTGCGGCCAACTATGCACTGGCACTGGTTGGAGCCGAACTGAGGAAGCGTGAATTGGTCGCCAAGGCAAAGGAATCCGGTGCTGAAACGTCGTTAGAATGGGTATGCCAGCAGGAAGCGGAAGACGAGATGTTCAGTCCACTGGAGTTTTATGAGCAGTGGGTGGTGGACGGACATCCCCTTCACCCGGGAGCGAAGATTAAAATGGGGCTTGATGTGGCAGATGTCATCAAATTTTCTCCGGAATGGGGAGCGCATCCGGAAGTCGCATTAGCAGCAGTTGCGAAGAGTGTTTGTAAGGTGAATTCCCTGGAAGGCAAAAATCCTTCTGATATCCTGTATGAAGAATATCCCGGTTTGCAAGCGCACGTGGCGAACCAGCTGCGAGAGAGGGGATTGGATGAGAACGGGTATGAACTGATACCAATCCACCCCTGGCAGTTTAAACATACAATACCCACTCTTTACAGTGAGGCAATCCGTAAAAATGAGATTGTGTTGATTCCGGACTTCCGCATTCGAACGGCGGCGCTCATGTCATTCCGGTCATTGGCTCCTGTTAAGAAGAAAAATGAGGGAAAACATCACATAAAGACAGCCGTTAACATTCAGACAACCGGCGCTGTTCGTACAATCTCGCCCAACTCGGCGGAAAACGGTCCGAAAATCTCCCGAATTCTGAAAGACATTCAAGCCAGAGAGAGCCATTTTGAAGGCCGGTTCGTGATCCTGGAAGAGAGAGTCACTGCTTATTACAGTCCATCTGAGGAGACTCTTACTCAGGAGGAACGCCGGGTTCTGGGCGCGAATCTGGCAACCATATTGCGTGAAAATCCGGAAACCCGTGTGCAACGGGGGGAGATCTCGATGCCCGGTTCCGCTCTGTTGGCTGTATCTCCAATTAGCGGCAAGCCGGTTGCGGCAGAATTGATCGAACAATTTGCCGACGTTAACGGTATTGCCGATTTGGAAACTGCGGCTGTTTCCTTCATAAAAAAATATTCTGAAGTCGCTCTGCCCGGATTTTTGACAATTGTGAGCCGTTATGGAATCAGCCTGGAAGGCCACTTGCAAAACAGTGTTCCCGTATTCCGGAACGGTGAGCTTGTTCGGATGATTGTGAGAGATTTCGGCGGGATCCGGATTTTGCCGGAAAGACTGGTAAAGCAGGGATTCGAGGCCGTTTTTTATCCCGGATCCGCAACGATCACTGATGACGTGCAGGATATGAGAAACATCATCTGTTACTCCGTTATCCAAAATCACTTTGGGGAACTGATTGCCGCCATAGTTCGCTGGCTGGGGATCAAAGAACGAAACCTCTGGGAGCCGGTTATTGAGATATGCCGCACAATCTACCGCCAACTGAAGAATGATCCCATAATCGAGCAACAGGCTGCGGAAGACGAGAAGGTTCTTTTTCAACAGACTATCGATTTGAAGGCGATGGCGACCATGCGCTTGCTCGGGGATATAAGCCACAACACGTTCGCGAAAGTTCCAAATCCTTTGGCGGAGATCGCGGGAGGGATGCAATAATGAGCGTAATTTTGCGGCATACAGAATCGGATTCCTTGCACCTGGCGTACGTCAATATTCTGGAAGGGCACATGGATGAGGAAGAACTCCGAATTCTTCAGTTTCTGGAAAAACAGGTCCCGGAATTGGTATCACCATTCGTGGTTTCCATTCCTAAAGGCCGACAGAGCATCATGAACCGCCTGGCAGCGTCGATGTTGCGTGAGGATGTTCTGGGACTGGCGGCAAACTCTTACGACTTGCAAGTGATTGACTCTATTTACGCATTGAACGTTCCGGCAATCCATGAGAATTGGCGAAACGTCATTAGAAATCTGCATGAATTCGGACTTGAAAACGGCAAGTTCTATAAGGTATTTCCTCTCCTTGAAGGGGAATGTCTCGTATTTCCGGTCAGCCGAACTTATGCGTTCAGGCGCCTGGAAGTGGAAGGGGCGGTCCTCCATGTGCGCGGGGATAGGGTGAAACGGCTCCAACATGCGGTGGAACTGCTGCAATTGATCCGTTTGAAGGAGGCTGCCGTGAACGGTGAGACTCAAAGCGCTTGGGGCAGGTTGGCGGAGGAATTAAGAAATGGGAGCGCCAATTTGGCACTCGCCTATGCTTTCCATGAACAAAAGAAAAAGTCGCTGCGGAGAACTGCGAACGAATATGAGGCGGAAACGGCCATCGAACTGATTCTTGCCCGCAAAAAACAGGACGGGAATTTTGATGTAAGCCTGTTTTTTGAGCAGTTGTGCGTAGAAGGGCATAATTTGCATCCTGGCGCAAAGACAAAGATTGGCATGGAACCGGACTCTGTTTATCGATACGCGCCTGAATTCGAAGGTGCTCCTGATATACGGTTCGTCGGAATTCGACGTGATCGTGCGGAATGGGCGGTTTTGGAACACGAGGAGAAGCCGAATGCTGTGTTGTTTGGTGAATATCCGGAACTTCGGGCAGCCGTTGCAAGCGAATTTGCGAAAAAAGGGATTTCGGCTGACGATTATGTATTTGTCCCGGTTCATCCCTGGCAACTGGAGAGGGCCATCCCAAAAATCTACAAGGATGAAATTGAGAGAGGAATCGTCGTTCCGGTGGCAGGCTTTTCCGTTCCGGGTTGGGCTACTTCATCTTTCCGGACTGTGGTACCGCGAACTGACGAGGGGCGCGTAAGACTTGCCATTAAGGTGGCGGTGGACAGTCAGATGACATCAACCGTTCGCTCCATTTCGGCAAATACAACAAACAACGCTCCCGTATTTACACGGTTAATCCGGACAGTTATGCAGCGTGAGCCGCAGCTTGCCGGTACGTTTGTACCGGTTTGCGAAGTGGCCGGATTCAATTTCAAGGTCGATGCGAAGGAACAGGATCACGAGGCGCGAACTGCCAAAAGCCGAAATCTGTCAACCGTGTTGAGAGAGAACGTAGAGTCATTCGTAAAACCGGACGAATTGGCAATTGTAGGTTCCGCTCTCTATGCGGAATCCCCCGTTACGGGCAAGTTGATTCTGGTTGAATTGGTTGAGATGTATGCCAAAACCTCAGGGGAACAATCGTTGCGTTGGGCAGCTTTTCAATTCGTGTCTGACTATGCGGCCATGGCGCTCCCCGGATTCCTTACCCTGATGGTGAAGTATGGAATCGGTTTGGAAGGTCACCTTCAGAACAGTGTTCCAGTCTTTCGGGACGGCCGGCCGGTTCGCATGCTGTTCCGCGATTGGGGCGGTGCGAGAATCTGCGGAAAAAGACTTGAGGAGCAAGGGCTGCATGTCAATTTCTATCCCGGTTCTGTCACGGTAACCGACAGTGTGAAAGAAATGCGCAACAAAGTGTTTTATACGGTGTTCCAAAACCACATAGGGGAGATCATCCTTCAAATATGCAAGTGCTTTGGAGTGCCCGAGCGGGAACTTTGGCAGGAGATCCGCCGGATCAGCGATGAAGTGTTTGATCGGTTGGAAGCGGATCCGGAACATGCGGAAAAAGCGATCGCGGACAAAGAAGCTCTCTATCAAGCGGAAGTCGATCACAAGGCGTTGACAAAAATGCGGTTGGCAACGGAAGAAAAAGGGTACTGCTATTCGACAGTCCCAAATCCATTACATGAGTTTCAACTGGAGAAGAAAGAAGTTTTATGGCGCAAGTAGAGGTTCAGTATCCAAATCAACCGAGGTTTGCCCTGCATTCTCGTTCTTTCCGGATTTTCATGGCCGGAAGCCTGTTGTCACGTGTGGGAGACTGGATGGACCTGGTTGCGTTAAACTGGGCGGTTTTGCAATTTACCAACTCGCCGTTGCATTTGGGACTGATCAACGCTTGCCGCCTGGTTCCCACCTTTTTGCTCAGCGTCCCGGCCGGTGTAATGGCGGACCGCTATGATCGGCGAAAACTGTTGATCTGGCTGCAGGTCGGGATCATGCTGCTGACGTTTTGCATCGCATATTTGATGGCTATCGGCAGCCCGTTCTGGCTGTTCGCCGCCGTGGTGACTTTGCGATCGATTCTCACGGCGATGGATCCTCCGATTCGCAATGCCCTGATTCCGAATCTGGTGCCGGAAACCAGCATGGCCAGTGCGATTGCAATCAATACCACCGTGATCAATCTGTCTCGTATTGTGGGGCCGGCGATTGCAGGAGCTTTGTTGGCCGTGATGAAAATTGAGACTGTTTTTTGGATCAGTGCGTGGAGCGTCGCCGCAGTACTGCTCTCACTGATGGTGATTCGACCTGAGTCGGATCGGGACGTGGCGGCAAAAAGCAAGGGAAAGGCAAATATTTACGAGGCGATTGCCTATGTGAAGCAGAATCCGTCTGTGCAATCACTTTTGATTCTTGCGATAGTTCCCATGGTGTTCGGATTCCCTTATACATCGATGATGCCGGTTTTTGCCAGGGATCTGATGCAGCTTGGACCGGAGGGGTTTGGCGCATTGCTTTCGATTTCGTCAATCGGTGCTATCGCGGGATCAGCATGGCTGTCCATAGGCAGAGAGATGAAGGGAGCTGGAAAATGGCTTGTCTGCTCAGTCATTGGTTTCGGCCTGTCCCTTCTTCTGTTCGTGGTGACAAGTAATTTCTTACTGGCGGCAATTGCGATGTTTCTGGTGGGACTTACGAGTCAAACGTACCGTACAATGAGCCGGATCACTCTGCAAATGCAGGTGCCCGATCCACTGCGCGGCCGAATTTTAAGTATCGCTCTGATGGACAGAGGCTTTATCCCGTTGGGAGCGATCATGATTGGCGCCATTGCCGGCTGGGCGGGCACGCTGTGGGCAGGTCTCGTCATGGGAGCCGGGTGTGTGGCAGTTACGTTGGCTGTGATCTTCGCCAGACGGCAAATCTGGTATTTGTAAAGATGGATATAGGAGTGAACGGGATTATGAACGCAACCTGGAACATAACTGCGAACCGGATCGAGAACTTGATCCAATCGCTTAAGACAGAAAGGAAGAAACCGTTCTGCGCGTACATATATGATTTGAAACAGCTTAGGGAACACGTATCGCTACTGACTGCGACTCTTCCTTCGCAATGCCGCCTTTTCTATGCGGTTAAGGCTAATTCGGATGCAACGATCCTGAAGGCTTTGGCTCCGATCGTACATGGCTTTGAGGTTGCCTCGCTGGGAGAGATTGAGAAAGTTCGGACGGTTGACACCAGGATCCCCGTGATTTTTGGCGGTCCCGCAAAGACCGATGATGAGATTCAAGGGGCGATTCACCACGGAGTCAGCCTCCTTCATGCAGAGAGCTTCCACGAATTACGCAGGATAGAGTATATCGCAGGTCAACTGGACGTTGTGGTTCCGATCCTGCTTCGTGTGAATCTAGGCGGGCCTCTTTCCACTGCCACTTTGCAGATGGCGGGTGTGCCCACTCAGTTCGGTATCGAAGAGGCGCAGGTTCCAGAAGCGATCGCCTTGGCCCGCAGTTTGCAGCATGTGGATTTACAAGGCTTTCATTTTCATGCAATGTCGAACAACCTTGACGCGGAAGGGCACGCCCGCTTTATTACGCATTGCGTCGACAAAGCGCAGACTTGGGCCGGGGAGTTTGATCTACGTATTTCGTATCTCAACGTGGGCGGCGGCATCGGGGTGAATTACCATGACCTTGAACGGCAGTTTGACTGGCCCGTTTTTACTTCCCAACTGGATCAGTTGATCAAAGACCACGGCCAGCCAAACGCGACAATGTTGTTTGAGTGCGGCAGGTATGTTACGGCGGCGTGCGGTCACTACGCAGCGGAAGTGCTCGACATTAAGCAGAACCATGGAAAGCACTTCGCGGTCGTGCGGGGCGGTACCCATCACTTCCGCCTGCCTGCCGCTTGGAAGCACAGCCATCCCTTCACCGTAGTTCCTATTGATGAGTGGCGATACCCATTTGCGCGGCCGGAACTGTCTGACAGTGCCGTTACAGTAGCCGGTGAGCTCTGCACACCCAATGATGTTCTCGCCCGGGACGTCGTGGTCCCACGGATACGGAGCGGCGACATAATTCTCTTCCGATATACGGGAGCGTACGGATGGGCCATCTCACACCATGATTTCTTAAGCCATCCGCATCCGGAACAGATCTTTCTGGATCGGGATGATTTGGCAATCGACTAGTAAAAACTTATAGAGTCATTTGTGATCGCGATAACAAAAAACCGGTCTCCAAATTGTTTTGGAGACCGGTCAAAGAATCGAACGATCACGCTAGCATGGTTTCAAACGGATTGAAGGAATGACAGGACTTTATCAGAGAACATTTCGTGGTTCTCGATCTGCGGCGAATGACCGGTTTCCTCCATAACAAATTCCTCGAATTTACCGCCGTTCAATTGATACTGTTCCAGAACGTGACGAGTTTGGGACACCATCGGTTGCGGCGGATAGACTTGGTCACCCGGCCAATCTGGGACGTAGCCCAGACTTCCCAAATATCCGAAATCAAAGAAAGATTGGTCCGAGACGATCAGGTCGTTGGCTCCCCGAATCCACAATACCGGGCACTTCGTGCCAATCTCAGCAAATGATGACAAGTTCAAATATTTCGGAGACATGGCGTTGTTAATGCCATTCTCTCCCGGAGCCACTCCCGGCCACTCTTCACATGTTTCAAATCCTCCGGGATAAAACCCTTTTCCGATTTTTGTTTTGAGCATGGATGAAACAAACTGCTCCTCTCTCTCACTGGATACACGGAAAGGAGGTTTGAAATAAAATTGGTTCAGGACGTTGCGGGGGCTGTTTGGATGTTCGGAGCCCCGGTCGCCCGTTTTCAACAGATCGACAAATTGTGGATTGGCCGTGCCGCCGCCTGATCCGGCAAAGTTAGAATAACAAGGTGTGCCGGTCACATCCTTGGTTCCGCCAAATCCAAAAGGAGAGATCGGGTTAATAAGGACCAATGACTTTACATCCGGCGAGTGATCGATAGCGTATTGCATCACAATTCCTCCGCCCAGGGACCAGCCGATCATATGAATAGGAGTTCTGATATTCAAGGCTTCTACGAATGATTTGAGGTCATCTGACCAATCTCGAACCCCACGGGTGGCATCGATAGGTTTCGATTCTGTTTCGCCATACCCTCTCAAATCAGGTGCCAATACCCAGTAATTTCTTGACAGTGTCTGAATGGTTTCATCCCAAAACAAGTTGGAGGAAACGTTTCCGTGGACCAACAACAGCGGTTGATTTTCAGGGTTTCCTCCTGTCAGATAGGATACACCAAGACGCTCCGTCGAAATTAATTTCCTTTCCACACTCACAGCAGTCATCGTACACCCCCCTCGCTTCTCACGTTATAGTTGAAGCCATTGCAGAATTTGATTGGCTCTGTTCCCCACCTAATGAGCATTGTTTGATGACTTCCGATTCCGAATTCATAAGTATAGTAGCCTTGTCCGCCGTGATACGTCGAGTACCAATCCTGCTCGGTTATTGGTAAACCATATACTTGAAATTATCAGACTGCAGTTACAAGTGGGTTACATTTCCGGAGGAGAAAAGGCACTGGTGTTTTTCCCGTTAATATGATGAAGTTTGGTTCATCGGAAGCAATTCTAGGATTTTAGATACCGTGAATGAATCGTTGGATATGCATCAATTTGGGGTTGGCTAAATTTCAGATCCATTTGATTTACCATTTTGTGAATCGCTTGGTTTATGGTTACCGTGGACATAGGACATTGTCACCTTTAGATTGATGTGTGTGGTAGCCAACCAATTCTTTACAAGAGACATGTGTCCTTCTTTTATTGCTAGATCCTACAGAAGTTCCTACGATTCAACAGCTTTAGACGGCAGATTTTTTGCAGAATTCAAGCGCAATTATTTCGAAGTTTTCATCTTGATTATCTATTGACAAAAGTCAGAAAAGTTTATATTGTTTAATATAGAAACTCGAGTTTCATATTTGAACAGATGGTGGGGTGGCTAAACGAAACGGATCAAATGGCTTTCAGGCTGGTCTGATTGTTTCAACATTGATGATGAGTTTCATTATTTAAGTGTAGGAACGACTATGGATTTCTTAATCTATTTGTAGGAGGGAGAACAGTGTCTGTTACCCATCAAGCAGTGTCTGTGACTCATCAAAAGAAAGCGGTTACATTAAAGGAACTTGTTTCTCGCAGAGATAAGCTCACGGAAGAAACCGGACATTACTATGGAATCAAAGAACTTAAACTGAAAAACAGTGATCCGGTAAAATATGAACGTTTTTATTCGAGACTGCACGCAGCTGTTTTGGCGGCTCGAGAAGTGGCCAGATACGTTACTGCATCACCAGGGTCAAGGGAAATGGGAGAATCGCTGTGGACTCTTACGACTCCTGAGGGTGACACACTGGTTATTTCGCTAGGTTTCTTCAGTCACCTTAACTCTAGCAGAGTTGCAATCCGTTTTATGGCGGAAAATAACTATGATGAAAACCCCGGAATTTACGATGGCGATGTTTTTGTTACGGACGACGGAAAAACGGGTGGTGCTCCGCACCCTGGGGATACGTATACCTATGTTCCAATCGTAGTTGAGGGTGAAATCGTAGGCTGGGCAATGGCGGTCAACCACATCATGGAAGCTGGGGCTCCGGTTGCTGGAAGTTGGCCCGGCTTTGCAGTAGATACATTTATGGATGGATTTGTTGTCCCGCCAATGAAAACAGGCGAAAACTTACGCCAGTTCACATGGTGGGAACAACTGTGGAAAACACGGACACGTGCAGGAACTTTAAATAACTTAGACGACAAAATGCGATTGGCCGGTTGTGCCATGATTCATAAAGCTGTACATGAGATTATTGAAGAATTTGGTCTCGATTATTACAAGCAGGTGATCCGTGAAATAATCGAGGAAAGTCGTTTGCAGATATTGCAAAACATCCGTACACTGATGGTTCCGGGCCGCTATACAAGCGTTGCGTTCCGAGCGGTAAAATACAAGGGTCTCCAAAAGCTTTGGTCCCATGCTGATAAAGATTCGCTCATTCATATTCGTCAACGTTTGGAAGTCGACGAAAATGGCGGTCTGATTGCAGACTTTGAAGGCACGTCGAGATGGGGTTACCATGCATTCAATGGCTATCCGGGTGGCGCGGATGTTGCATTTTATTTGGCCATGATTAATCAATTTGCTCATAACACCAAACCCACCGGGGCCATTACTTACGTAGCTAAAGCACATTATCCTGAAGGATCTATTTATAATCCGGAAAATTCGTTTGCAAGTTTTTCAAATATTTGGGCCCAATCCATGGCGATGAACGCATTGGGCTTTAACGCGATTAACCGCGCCTTGTTCGCCAGGGGCTATCTTGAAGAGGCGTTTACAGCCGATAGTAACTGGGAGGGAATTCAAGGTGCCGGTGTACTTGAAGATGGTACTCCCTATGGATTTACAAACTTTGAATCTGTAGGCGGTGTAGCTATGGGAGCCTTCAGTTACCGCGACGGTCTACCGCTTGCTTGGGCAGAATGGACTCAACTGCCCAATATTGGGAATGCAGAAGAATTTGAGTATTTAATTCCTCCTCTATATTACATTGGGCGGAAATTGTTGCCTAACTTCTGTGGGCACGGCAAATATCGAGGTGGTATCGGTGATTCTTCGGTTCACTGGATCAAGAATCCAGGAAAGAGACTCGGCATCAGTCGGGGAGGTTCACAGGTGGCGGCTACCACGTTTGTCGCACTTGGCATGAGCGGGGCTTATCCGGCACCGAGTGCCTTCCACGTCTCGGCCCGCGGAACCAATTCAAATGAATTAGTCGAGCAGGGAGTGGCTCTTCCGAGAGATGCGTCCGAAGTACTTGAACTCTCAGAAAAAGGTATCTTGAAAGCAGAAAATTTGGATGTTTGGAAATTCGATATGCCGGAACAAAGTTTCCAAGATGGCGATATGTTAGCCGATGCTGCAGGGGCAGCCGGGGGTTGGGGTGATCCAATCGAACGCGATCCTCGCTCCGTGTTAGAAGATGTCTTGTACGGCTGGGTAGATCAAAAATTCGCTGAGGGATTGTACGGGGTTGTATTGAAAGAAAATGCCTCTGGTTCTCTTGCTGTGGATGATGGAGCAACTCAAAGTCTCCGCAAGAAAATGATTGAAGAAAGACGACAAATGGCGAAGCCGGTCATTGAATGGTGGAAAAACGAACGAGAGCTTGTCGTAAAACGAGACTTTATAGATCCTGTTCGTGATATGTACGAAAGTTCAATGAGTTTCCAAGCTTTCCAAAATGAAATGACTAATTTCTGGCAATTATAATCTTTCCTGGTGAGGAGTGAATTCTAATGTCTGAGTCCATTGATAAGGACCTTATCCGTCAACTGTTGGATGGCACGATCAGCGACGATGACGTCCAACGGCTGCAGAGAATGCCATACAAGGATGCCGATCGGTTTTGGCAATACCTCGAAGTTCTGCAAGATAGTGTTCCATGGGATGAGAAGATTCTATTGCGGTTAAACGATCATCTCTATGTCGTAAGAGACAAGTCAGGCAACCGTATTGTGAAGTGTGACTGCGGGCATGAATATGGCGATTATCGAATCAACTGGAAACTCCAAAGCCTTGTTCGAGTACGCAAGACCCTGGACGAATTCAAGCAAGTATATTCTCCCGAACCAGCCTGCCCGGAACCTGAGTGGCAGGAAATTCGAGAGTTCTACTGCCCAAATTGTGTGGCTCAATTAGCTGTTGAAGTGGTACCTCCAGGATATCCGATTGTTTTCGAAATGCTTCCGGATCTGGATAGATTCTATAGAGACTTTTTGGGTAAACCGCTTGAAGATGAATCTTCGAATTGGTATGAGGATCGTTCCGAAGATCTTTTGGCAAAATGGGGACAAGAAGTTAAGTAGCTGAAGAGGAGGTAGACTATCGTGAAAAAGGAAGAGGTTGATCGTGGTTACATTCTTGCCCTCGATGCAGGAGGGACAATGACCGACACAATCTTGGTGAAACCGGACGGTTCCTTTATCGTCGGCAAATCCTTGACGAACCGGGAAGATGAAAAATCCAGCTATCTGGAGTCTGTAGGGGACGCGGCGAGCTATCTGGGCTTAACTTCTTCGGATATTCACAGCAAGTGCGCCGTGTCGATTTATGCAGGCACTGGCATGCTGAATACCATTCTTACGGGCTCGGGAGCTAATGTTGGGTTACTGGTCACCAGAGGGTTTGAACATATCACAGTGATGGAAGGCGGCTTGACTTGGCTTGGGGAAAGCCAAGCAGAGATTTTACACCAACAATTGCGCCGCCATACGACTCCACTGGTTGATAGCCGAAACGTTTTAGGTGTGAGTGAGAGGATTGCCGGTCCTACCTATCTCACAGCAGAAGCTGATTCGGGCGAAGTCTTGATTCCGCTGAATGGAAAAGAAGTGGAGGAGGCCGTCAAAACGCTCCTCAAAAACAATGTAGAAGTTATTGGCATTATGTTTATGAATTCCTTCGTCGATCCTAGGCATGAATTAAAGGCTAAGGAGATTGCCGAACGGATCGTGCAAGAGCAAGGTGCCGATGTACCAGTCGTTTGCTCTGCGGAAGTAGCTCCTGTTATGAAGGAAAACAACCGCGTAAAGAGCGTCCTGTTTCAAACGTTTGCGGCGGAGAAAACTCGGGATCAACTAAGACAAGTTGAAGAGGCTGCCCAAAAAGAAGGGTACAATGCACCCTTGCAAACCCTTCTCTCTTACGGAGGGGCTGTAACGATCCACTATCCGCGTCTGTACGAAACCGTACTTTCTGGTCCAATCGGAGGTCTTACTGGTGCACAGCAGATTGCAAAGATCACAGAATACAAGAACATCGTAACGGCGGATCTTGGCGGCACTAGTTTTGACGTAGGCTTGGTTGTGGACGGCTTGATTGGTATTCGAAAAGATGCAGACTTTGCCCGACATCGTTTGGCATTGCCAATGGTTGCGTTGGATTCCGTAGGTTCCGGTGCAGGTTCGGTTGTTCGCGTAGACAATTATCGCCGGATGCACATTGGTCCGCAAAGTGCTGGCTATCGAGTAGGCCTTTGCTACCAATATCCGGAGTTAACCATTACCGACATTAATGTTGCGCTTGGATATGTAGATCCCAATTATTTCTTGGGTGGTAAGGTCAAATTGAATCGGGATAAAGCCCTAGCTGGACTGGAAGAGCGTGTAGCGAATCCTCTGGGATTGGACGTCTTCAGAGCGGGTGAAGGATTGCTTGAAGTATTCCACACCCAGATGAAAGATTTGATTCGTGTGACACTACAGTCTCGTGGTTACAACCCATCTGAGTTTACGCTTCTCTGCTATGGCGGTGCCGGTCCGGTTCATATGTGGGGGTACAGCGAAGGGACGGGTGTTGGCAATATCATAACATCTCCGTTTGCTGCGGCGTTCTCGGCCTTTGGAGCAGCATGCGCTGAATATACTCATCGTTATGACAAGAGCTTAGTGGTGCTCCTGCCGCATACGTTTAGTTCTGAAGAAAAACAACGGGCCGCTGAAAGCATTAACTCTGCGTGGCGCAGCCTTGAGGACACTGCCATTCGTGAAATGGTTAATGAAGGAATCGAACCCTCGCAAATTACGTTTAGATATGGGGTTTATGCTAGATATATAGGCCAGCTTGAAAGCTTTGATACACCTTTAGAATTTGGTCAAGTCCATACCGCGGATGATATTGACCGGTTAACGGCAGCTTTTGAAAATGTTTATACGAAAATCTTCCCTGAGGGAGCCCGATTCCCGGAATCTGGTTATGCAATTACGGAGGTTTACGTTCAAGCAGTAGCTCCGAAACCGGTTCCGGTGATTCGCGAGTACGATCTGGAAGGAGAAAAGCCTTCGGATTCGGCTTATATTGCTACCCGTGAAGTTTACCACAAAGGTAAGTGGCAAGGGTTCACCGTATGGGAAATGAATGAATTACGCGCAGGCAATGTCGTTAAGGGTCCGGCCATTATCCAAGACCCAATGACAACTGTCGTAATCCCACCCGGTAAAGAGGTAGCCTTGGATAATTTCCGTTTGCTGCACTATCGGGACGCGAGATAATTAGTGAACACAAAAATTCTAGTTATAGGGAAGTGAACCACTTGTTTCAATTTAATAACAAAGTAGCTCTTGTGGTGGGTGGGACGGGAGGAATTGGGCAATCTATTGTCCGTGGATTAGTTGCAGGTGGAGCGAAGGTAGCGTTCAGCTACCGCTCCAATGCTGCTATCGCGGAACAGATTGTTTCTGATCTCTCGGAACGAGAAAAAAAATGCATTGCCCTGCAAGGTGATATCACAGACATTTCGTCAACCCGAAACATGGTTCAAGCGACAGTGGAAGAATTTGGAGGAATCGATATCCTCATTAATACCGCAGGTTGGCACACGATGTGCCCGTTTTTGGAAGACACCTCCGAAAATATTGAGGCTGTGATTGACGTTGAATTTCGAGGTGTAATTTATCTCGTACAAGCCGCTTTGCCTGCCTTACTTCAGAGAAATGGTAAAATCGTATTTGTAGGTTCTGACTCAGGGAAGGTTGGCAACACTGGTATGGCAGTATCTGCTGGGTGCCGCGGAGCGATCAATGCTTTTGCAAAATCATTGGCTCGAGAATATGCCCGGGATGGGGTATTGGTGAACGTAGTTGCACCGGGGCCGACAGATGATGAACTTTGGAAGCATTTTAAAACGCAAAGCGAGTGGGCGTCTAAAGTTTCAACAGCAATGGAGCGGGCTATTCCACTTCGTAGGCTTCCTCGTCCCGAAGAAGTTGCTGCGGTTGCACTATTTCTCGCGTCAGATGCAAACACGGTAATGACAGGTCAAGTGGTAAGTGCTTCCGGCGGCTTAACGATGTGCTAACTTTCGTGAAAGGATGATGGAGTTATGGAATTTGGCGACATTTTATTTGAAAAGGAAAGCGGTATTGCTACAATAACGATTAATAGACCGAAGGCTTTGAATGCATTCAGACGTCAAACTTTGGAAGAGATGATTCAGGCGTTTGAAGATGCCGGTCAAGATCCAGATATCGGGGTTATCTTATTGACGGGTGCTGGTGATAGGGCTTTTTGTGTAGGGGGCGACGTGAAGGAGTGGGGGCCATCAGGATATGATGGCTCCTCCTGGATCGATATCGGACTTCCTGTTATCCGGCTCCAAGAGGTGATTCGTAGTGCCCCTAAACCAGTGATTGCTGTCGTCAATGGATATGCAATAGGGGGGGGGCATGTACTTCAGGTTGTTTGTGATCTTGCCATTGCCTCCAAAAATGCCATTTTTGGTCAAGCGGGTCCTAAAGTAGGCAGTTTTGACGCAGGTTATGGTACAGCGTATCTTGCTCGCCTCGTAGGAGAGCGTAAAGCTAGAGAAATTTGGATGTTATGCCGCCAGTATTCGGCAGAAGAAGCGCTAAATATGGGGCTTATCAATAAGATCGTAGAGCCTTCAGAGTTGATGGACGAAGCCCGAAATTGGGCAAATGAAATTCTCAGATTGAGCCCAAGTTCTTTAAAGATGATTAAGGCTTCTTTTAATGCGGATACCGACCACATTCATGGTCTTACGCAGCTTGCTTTTGGTGCCTTAAATTTCTTCTATGGTACACCCGAGTCGTTAGAAGGGCACCGAGCCTTCATAGAGAAGAGAACTCCTGATTTTTCGGAGTTTCGTGCCAGAGGTGAAAGATCTTGAACCTGATAAAGGAAGATCCAATTTGGCTCCCCTCCGAAAAATATATTGCCGGTTCACATTTGCAGAGGTTGATTCATCGGCTTGGACTTAAGAACTATGACGAATTAAATGAATATAGCGTTTTGCATACGGATGAATTTTGGAAAGCTACGCTTGATGAACTAGGCATTGAATGGTTTACGCCGTATGAAAAGTTTGTCGACCTGGAGGCGGGGCCGCAGTGGCCAAAGTGGTTTGTTGGCGGACAGATTAACCTTGCTCACAATGCTTTGACGCGTCAATTGAAACTGGGACGCGGGGATCAGACTGCCATTGTTTGGGAAGACGAATTAGGGATTTGCAAATCCTTAACGTATAAAGAACTTGATGAACAAACAGGCCGTGTGGCAAACGGGTTAATAGAACTTGGATTTCGACGGGGCGACACAGTAGGTCTATTTGTTCCGATGATCCCTGAAGCGGCCATCTTTTTTCTTGCCGCAGTTCGTTTGGGGGGAATTGTAGTTCCGATCTTTTCTGGATACGGAGCGGATGCCGTCGCTACTCGCTTAAATGACGCGAAGGTTCGCTTTTTGTTGACGGTTGATGGATTTACGCGACGGGGCAAGGTAGTGCCGTTGAAGCGTGCAGCCAATGAAGCTGTGGAAAAGTGTCCAACCGTCGAACGTATCATTATGGTTGAATATCTCAATAATGTTTCCAAGGGTGATCTTACGGAGAAGGATATCTCCTGGAAAGACCTGATTGAAGGGAAGGAAACCACGGCGCCCATAGAGGCTATGGATGCAAACGATCCCTTTATGATTATTTATACATCCGGAACTACTGGCAAACCTAAGGGTGCCGTACACACCCAAGGCGGGTTCCCTTTAAAGACCGTTCAAGATATGGCACATGTTTTCGATCTAAGAGCCGGCGAGGTGTTATTTTGGTTAACGGATTTGGGATGGATGGTTGGGCCAGCGGTGATCATTGGTGCGTTAACTCTTGGTGCGACACTGGTATTTTACACGGGTGCCCCGGACCACCCCGACCCCGGCCGCATTTGGAGTATCGTTGAAAGAAATAGAGTAACACATTTGGGTCTTGCTCCAACCCTTATTCGTTCATTGCGTGCATTTGGAGAAAAGCCAATCCGCAAACGAAATCTCGATACGTTACGAGTACTGATTTCCACAGGTGAAGCTTGGGATATAGAGTCTTATCTCTGGTATTTTCACGAAGTTGGTAAGGGAAAATTGCCGATTTCAAATTATTCAGGGGGCACTGAAGTATCTGGAGGCATTCTTGGATGCGTAACCCACCGTCCGATTAAGCCTACAGGATTTAATACCACTGTTCCAGGAATTCATGCCGTTGTCCTCGATGACACAGGGCATCCCGTCATTGGTCAAGTAGGAGAATTGGCAGTTTTACGTCCCTTTGTTGGAATGACGAATGGTTTTTGGAATGACAGAGAACGATATCTTGATTCGTATTGGGCAAGATTTGAAAATGTGTGGGTTCACGGAGATTGGGCCTTTCAGGACTCAGAGAATCATTGGTTTCTCTTTGGACGTTCTGATGATGTCATTAAGGTAGCCGGTAAAAGAGTTGGACCAACGGAAGTTGAAGCTGCCGCTGGTCAACATCCAGCCGTAGTACAAGTTGCAGCGGTGGGTGTTCCGCATCCAGTGAAAGGGGAGGAGGTTGTGCTGTTTATTATTCTTCACCCAGGTTTCACTCCAAATGAGGGACTGGCTGAAGCCATAAAAGAGCAGGTAACGAGTACGCTGGGAAAATCATTAAAACCAAGCCGCCTTTACTTCGTGAATGATCTGCCGCGCACACGTAATGGGAAGATAATGCGTCGCGTTATTCGAGCCGTGTATCAAGGCCAAAACCCAGGGGATCTTTCGGCATTGGAGAACCCAGGCGTAATTAAGATGATACAAAGTTTGACTCAAACACAGAACTTGTAAAAGAGAAGAACATAAAAAAGGAGAGAGAAAACATTATTGAGGACGATAAGTACATTATTCCATCTGTAAAACAGGCCGGAGAAATACTACATTTGCTAAGCCGAACGCAGCATCGGAATAAAAAATTTGGTGAAATCATGGAAATGTTGAATATTCCGCGAACAACGGCCATGCGTTTGTTGAGAACATTGATTTCACTCGGCCTTGTTTATTACGACGAACGATCACAAACATATAGTCTTGGTCCTTACCTAGTTATTCTAGGTAACAGAGCGGCAGAGTTTCTTGATTATCTCGGGATTGTAAGGAAGTATCTGACTCAGATAGAACAAAGGACTGGGCTAACTACGGTAGCAGCACAGCGCATTCGGCGAGATCGGCTAACCTATTTATTAAAAGAAGAGAGTAGGAACCAAATTCATGTTACGGTCTCTTTAGGCCAACAATTTCCGATTGACCGCGGATCTTTTGGGAAAGTCTTTTGTGCTTATCTAGATGATGACGAATTGAGAGAGGTAGCTTCCGCTCGATACAATGATGAATTTTTAGTAGAACTGGCGGAGATTCGTCGATTGGGATACGCGACCAGTATGGGAGAACAGGTGAATGGAATTAGTGGTGTTGCGGCCCCAGTATTCGGACCGGACGGTCAAGTATTTCTTGCCGTTTCTTGTATCGGTGTTTTGGAGCAACTGCCTTCCGAAAAAATGGATATGCTTGGGGAATATTTACGAGATATAGGGATTCGTATTACCCAGGAGATCGGGGGCGTGATCCCACAAAAATCAGGTGAAACCGGTAAACCCTTAATGGATACGGGCTATTAAATTTCATTAAACGGCTTGCTCCGAAGGGAGCGACTTTTTTTTTCATGATGGCTGGAAGCGTTGGCATGCATGTTGCATTGGAACCTGTATGGAAATGAAAACAAAATATTTGCATGATGGAGGCGAATCCATCTGGGATATGTTCTAAGCGGTTGCGATCGGTCTTGAGATGTAGACGACGGTATCTGGTCATGAGGGAAGGCAGTCGGATTGATCTTGATGTTTCAAATGTGCGGGAAGTGGTGAGCGGATCGTGGCCCATTGAAACGGCAGGCACAATGAAAACAGATCGGAGTGGGGATTCGGGTATGAAAATTCTGGTACTGATGAAGCAGACGTTTGATACCGAAGAAAAGATTGTCCTGGAAGGCGGTAAAGTCAAGGAAGACGGAGTCCAGTACGTGATTAACCCGTACGACGAGTATGCGATTGAAGAAGCGATTGTTCTGCGGGATAAGTTTGGCGGAGAAGTGACGGTGATTACCCTAGGACCGGCGCGGGCGGAAGAAGCTCTTCGCAAGGCACTTGCAATGGGAGCGGATCACGGGGTTCACATCAATGACGGGGCGCTTTTTGGCGATGAGTTCAAAGCGGCCAAAATGCTGGCGGAATACATCAAGACACAGGAATATGACATCATTCTGGGCGGCAATCAGGCGGTTGACGACGGTTCCGGGCAGGTGGCGGTTCGGGTTGCCGAACTGCTTGGAATTCCTCATATTTCGACCATTATCAAACTGGAGATTTGCGGCACGAAAGTGACGGCATACCGCGATGTGGAAGGGGACGTGGAAATTGTGGAAGCCACCCTGCCGGTACTTGTAACCGCCCAACAAGGTCTCAACGAACCGCGGTATCCTTCTCTGCTCGGGATCCGGAAAGCTAACAAGATCCCATTGAAGGTGGTCAGCGCGGCCGATCTGAATGTCAGCGCTTCCCCCAAGAATGAAACAATCAATACTTTCCTGCCGAAAGAAAAGACCGGCGGAAGGATTCTCGAAGGGGAGAACGCCGAAAAAGTGAAAGAACTGGTGGCCCTCCTTCGCATCGAAGACAAACTGATATAATCGCCCATTAAAGTGAAGTGAAGCTTTGCAGCATTCCAGAGTACTTTAATGGGGACCCGGAAAAGACATAAGTACAATAAAACCGATCTAGGATGAAGAGAGGAAGGAAATATGGAACGTAACGTACTGGTACTTGCAGATATACGGAACGACAAGCTTCGCAATGTGACATTCGAATCCTTGACGGCAGCGCGCAAACTGGCCGACGGCGGCACTGTTTACGGCGCTCTGCTGGGAAAAAATGTGTCCGGCATGGCGGATGCACTGGCACATTACGGAGCTGATCAGGTTTTTGTGGTGGAGAATGACGTGTTGGCCAACTATGTGCCGGATGCTTTTGCAATAGCACTGGAGACCGTGATTCGGGAAAGCGGTGCAGAGGTGGTACTGATGGCACACTCGGCGATCGGCCGTGATTTGGCGCCCAAACTGGCGGCCCGTTTTGAAGCGGGGCAGGTCTCCGATATTGTGGATGTGCAGATGGAAGGGGACAAAATCGTGTTCACCCGTCCGATTTATGCCGGGAAAGCGTTCACCAAGAACGTAATCACCGATGACATGGTGTTTGCAACCGTTCGTCCGAACAATCTGCCTGCGGCAGAACCTGATACTTCCTGCAGCGCCAACGTGACAACAGTTTCGGTGGATCTGCCTGCAGATTCTCTCCGCACGTTCATCAAAGAAGTGGTGAAGAAGAGCGCCGGAGGAGCCGACCTGTCGGAAGCGAAGATCATCGTGTCGGGCGGACGCGGCGTGAAAAGTGCGGATGGATTCAAACCGCTGCAGGAACTGGCGGATGCTCTGGGAGCGGCGGTGGGAGCTTCCCGTGGGGCGTGTGACGCAGGATACTGCGATTACGCGCTGCAGATCGGACAAACCGGAAAGGTGGTAACGCCTGATCTGTACATCGCCTGCGGGATTTCCGGCGCGATCCAACATCTGGCGGGCATGTCCAACTCGAAAGTGATTGTGGCGATCAACAAAGATCCGGAAGCGCCGATCTTCAAGGTGGCAGACTACGGAATTGTGGGTGACCTGTTTGAAGTAGTTCCGCTGCTGACGGAAGAATTAAAGAAATTGTTGTGTGAAGAAGTCGGGATCGCTCAGTAAGTTGAAAATGAATTAATTAATGCAAAAATAACTTATCAAACTGACTTCTGGAAAGAGGAACTATTGTGAAATCGCCGGTAAGTCTGAATTAACGGTACCTACTATTGTTGGCACAGAATTTGCGTTATGAATCATTGAAAAAAGTGCAAGAAATGGGGTCAAAAGATTTCGGCCAACGAGAGGGGGATGACAATTGAAGGTTGAGAAGATTACTGTGATCGGGTCGGGAGTTATGGGGCAAGGAATTGCGTATGCAGCCGCAGTCGGGGGATTCCAGGTGACGCTGCACGACATAAAACGCGAGGCTGTGGATCGTGCCCTTCAGGGCATCCGGCGTGATTTGGAAGAAGGCGTTAAGAGAGGCAAACTTTCGCAAGAGGAAGCGGATGCTGCGTTCGGTCGGATCCAATTGTCCGAAAATCTTACCGATGCGGCAAAGGATGCCGATTTGGTGATTGAAGCGGTATTGGAATTGATGGATCTAAAGATTGATATTTTTCGTCAATTGGATGAGATCTGTCCACCCCATACCATTCTTGCTACCAATACGTCGACCATGAGCCCGACGGAAATTGCCGCCGGCACCCGCAGGGCGGATCGCTGTGTGGCGATGCATTTTTTTAATCCCGTTCCAAAGATGAAACTCGTCGAGATTATCCGCGGAATGGACACATCGGATCAGACAGTCGAAACTGTGCGGGTGGTCGCTGAACAAATGGGCAAGGAAACGGTTGAAGTCAATGAATTTCCGGGATTTGTGCCTGGGCGAATCAGCGCTCTTGTGGGAAACGAAGCGATGTACATGCTGATGGAGGGCGTCGCCAGCGCGGAAGACATTGACAAGGCGATCAAACTCGGACTTGGTTATCCGATGGGACCGCTTGAACTGGCTGATTTGGTTGGATTGGATTCGCGCCTGCGAAACCTCGAGTACCTCCATATAACGCTTGGGGAGAAATACCGTCCGTGCCCGCTTTTGATCAAGTATGTAAAAGCCGGCCGACTGGGCAAGAAAAGTGGCCGGGGAATCTTTGAGTACGATGAGAACGGCCGGAAGCTGCCGTCTGGAAAGAGAGACTAACCACGAGGAGAGAAACATATGGATTTCACGTTTACGGAAGAGATTGAATCGTTCCGTCAGATTGTAAGGCAATTCGTCGAGAACGAAGTGGAGCCTGTAGCT